>JBJTFZ010000093.1:0-14396 GCA_046093685.1 bacterium | reverse complement strand
AGATTCATCATTGTGCTATTTGCCCCTGAATTTCATGGCTGCATTGTCTGTCAAGGAAATGGTTGAGAGTCGTAAAGTGTCACGTAAGATTCTTGTGATCCTTGCTATTGGAATAACGTTGTGGACTGCAATGCTTTTGATTGTTCCATTGATAGGCTTGAATGTTTCATCAATCTTGCCAAAAATCCGTGATGAATTTGCGAGAATGAATCTCACTGCACCGGTCACTTGGACAGGATTTGAACTATTCATCGGTGTGATTTATAGCTCAATTGGAATTTTCGCATTGATATGCATTCAAAAACAACATCTCATTGAACGGGGCATGGGTTTACTGTCCTTCTCCACTATTATTTCTTTGATGTTGTTTTTACCGATCATTGCCCCGAAAATTGAAGGCTATACACAAGCAGCCCCGATTGCATTCTATCAATCATTGAAAGGCAAAGATGTCCTGATTTATCCGTCCGGATATAAAAGCTATGCTCATTTGTTTTATGCCGAAAAGCTCCCGCCAACAGACTATCCGAATTCAGTTCGACATACCGATGAAGAATTAATGAACGGGGCATCAAAAAAGCCCGTATTTTTCATAGCGAAAATCAAAAGAGCCAAAGAAATGATGCTTGATTCACGCGTCATTCCCGTAAAAGACCTTCATGGATTCAAGGTGTTTCGTGTTCAATCCATCTCTGAGATTCCAAAATGATGAAACTATCATCTCTGTCATATTGCCGAGTCGCAGTTATCACTCATGAATTGCGTATAGCTGATGTTCCATTCAATGTTGAATGTCATATTCAATCAATGAATGAAGCAATCAATGAGGGGGCGCATTTTATCGTGTTCCCTGAGTTATCCCTGACAGGCTATACATGTGCTGATTTGTTCTTTCAGGAGCAATTGATTTCTTCTTCCGCAAAAGGTTTGTGTGAGATAGCGGAACATGTTCCTGCCGGTGTGATTACGATTGTCGGGGTTCCAATTCATCATGAAGGAAAATTGTACAATTGTGCAGCCGTTCTCGAAGGTGGAACTGTCCATGCATTGGTTCCCAAAACCATCATTCCGAATCATCATGAATTTTATGAAGCAAGATGGTTTGTGTCCGGTGATGAATTGCATGAAGATACATTTACTAGTTTAATCGATTCCTCAGGAAATCACATTCAATGTTTATTGCAATCTCATGTTTTGTTCAAAACAGGGAATGTGGTATTCGGTATTGAATTGTGCGAGGATTTATGGAGCATGATACCACCGAGTTCGCTCATGGCTGAACAAGGTGCTTTGCTTATTGCAAATCTCTCGGCATCCAATGCTCTTGTTGGGAAAGAGGAATATCGAAGATCTCTTGTTACAATGCAATCTGCCACTACGATTGGCGCATATTTATATGCCAGTTCCGGTCCAAGCGAGTCAACGATGGACACTGTTTTTTCAGGTCATTCCATGATTGCCGAAAATGGTGTAATGATTGCCGAACATTCAGACCTAGCATTTGATACGCATATACTGTACGCTGACATAGACATAGATGTCTTGCAGCATGAGCGCAGAACACTTTCAAGAACCCAGGCTTCACATGCCGATCCATTCACTGTCTTTGAACTTCCTGCTTTACGGGATGCGGAAATCAAAAGTATCCATCGGAATTTCGAACCCATTCCATTCATTCCTTCCGAAAACTCAACGGAGAGATTCCGTGAAATCCTTCGGATCCAAGCCATGGGGCTTGCTGGAAGATTACGAAGAACCGAAATGGATACCATGGTCATCGGCCTTTCGGGCGGCCTCGACTCAACACTTGCATTGATAGTCTGCTTGGAAACATGTTCGCTTTTGAATATTGATCCTTCAAATATAATTGCAATCACAATGCCCGGACCGGGTACTTCCGAGCAAACATTGAAAAATGCCAAAGCATTGGCAGCGGCAAGCCATGTGACATTGAGAGAAATCCCCATCCATGATTCGGTTGCCCTGCATCTTCGTGACATTAATCACTCTGTAGAAGATTTGTCAATAGTATTTGAAAATGCCCAGGCTCGAGAGCGCACCCAGATATTGATGGATTGCGCCAATCAGCTTCAAGGTCTCGTTATTGGTACGGGTGACATGTCTGAACTAGCCCTTGGTTGGTGCACATACAATGGCGATCAGATGTCAATGTATGGAGTGAATTCAGGCGTCCCAAAAACTCTTGTGAAGCACTTGGTGGAATTCTATGCCAACAATTCCCAAAGCACACTCTTGCAAGATGTGTTGCATTCAATTGTGGCCACTCCTGTTTCGCCGGAATTATTGCCTCTTTCTCAACAGGGAGAAATCGCGCAAAAGACGGAGGATATACTTGGTCCATATGTGCTTCATGATTTCTTTTTGTATTATATGATGCGTCATGGTTTTGGTCCTTCAAAGATCATCATGCTTGCTTATCATTCCTGGAAGCATGAATATTCAATCGAAGATATTGCTAAACATCTTCGAACATTTTACCGCAGATTCTTTTCACAGCAATTCAAGCGATCCAGCATGCCTGATGGAGTAAAAGTAGGTTCTGTAGCCCTTTCTCCAAGAGCCGATTGGCGTATGCCGAGTGATGCTCATGCACGCATTTGGATAGAATCGATAAATGCATTCCTCAATGAATCATGATTTGACTACCGAAATGCCATGCAGAGTTGGTTGCGGTGCATGCTGCATTGTCGTGTCTATCAAAGGTCCTATTCCGGGAATGCCTGATGGAAAACCCGCAGGAAAACGATGCATACATCTTACTGATGAACATTTATGTTCATTGTTCAATTCGCCTGAAAGACCCAATGTTTGTTCATCATTGAAGCCGATGATTGACATGTGTGGTGAAACCAATGAGCAAGCATTTGAGCTTTTGTCAGTCATGGAAGTTTTGACTGACCCATATCGAAATACACAGGAGTGAGTAATGAGTACTATCATTCAGCCCGAACACATTGAAGAAATCTGGAAATCAATGATTATGCTTGATGAGCAAACATCATTGAACATTGTAGATACATTGGAGCAAGATCAACCAGCTTTATTGGAGTATTTGATGTCTCCACCTGAAGAATTTACAGAGGCTGAATCTGAAAATCTCTTATATGCCGGAATCGTTGTTTGGAAGATTTTTGACACCTTCGGCCCTGATATAAGGGTGGTGACGGAGGAGGAGATTTTTGATATCGAAGATACGAATATTGATGTCATGATGACATTGGAAGGGGAGTCCGCGGGTGATGGAATCGCGGTGATTGAGCGCATGCTTGATACATATCCTCAACCGCATCTTCTAGCCTCAATCGCTGAATTATTACTTGTTGAAGACGAAGAAGTGGAAGAGGATGACATTATTTCAGACCAAGCGAGAGGAACAATGATGCTGATTCTGAAAACCGTTCTCGATGCAATGATTTCTGCTGAAAAGAAATAGTTATGGTTTCTTACCGGACAATAAATCCATAGTTCCTTTCACCTGAAAGAGTGAACGAGCTATGCTCGCTTGTTCTTCAACCATTTTCTCATACCGCTTACTTTCTTCAGTTATTTCTGCAAGATATCTTGTTCGATCTGGAGGGATGATTGATTTCTTTTGCACATTGTTCAATCTTTCAATCAGTGTGAATGAGTGAGAAGCCGTTGGAATTGCTTTGAATCGTTGAACGATTGCAGAATACAAAGCATTTACACCCGCATCATTGAATTGAGATGCGATTGTTCCATAGACCGGCATGCTATCAAGCTGAGCATCCCATGTTTGTCTTGAACGCTGATATTGCTTGCGAACATCTCGCAAAGCATCGAGTGATCCTCTTTTGTCAAATTTGTTGATTGCAATCAAGTCGGCATAATCAATCATATCGATTTTCTCTAGTTGTGAAGCCGCTCCAAATTCAGGAGTCATCACATAGAGTGAAACATCTGCAATGGATGTTATTTCAGAGTCACTTTGACCAATCCCCGCTGTTTCCACGATGATAAAATCAAATCCAGCGACTCGCATGAGTTCTATGGCGGTTTTCACATTCGGATTCAAAGCGATATTTGCTTGTCTTGTGGCAAATGAACGCATATAGACTCTCGAATTGCTCACTGCATTCATGCGAATGCGATCGCCAAGAAGTGCGCCTCCTGTTTTTCTTTTGGAGGGATCCACGGAAAGCACAGCCAATGTCAAAGTTGGATTATCTTCAAGGAATCGTAAAATCAATTCATCTGTGAGTGAGGATTTTCCGGCCCCGCCTGTACCCGTGATACCAAGTACCGGGATTGATTCCGAAGTGGTTGATTTCTTTTGTACAACCATTTCGTGGGTTATCGTCCCACGCTCTATGAGAGAAATTCCCTGAGCCAAAGCTCGTGGATTTTTCTCCAAAATGGCTTGCCATAATTCATCTCCGGAAAATGTGTCCGGCGTTTGAAAGTCGGCTTGTTCAAGCAAATCATTGATCATTCCTTGAAGACCTAGGGAGCGTCCATCATCCGGAGAATATATCCGGTCAATCCCATACTCATGTAATTCCTGAATTTCTGTGGGAAGTATTGTCCCGCCACCACCACCGAAAATCTTGATATGACCCGCTTGTTTTTCTCGAAGGAGATCATGCATGTATTTGAAATACTCCACATGTCCACCCTGATAACTCGTCATCGCAATTGCCTGCGCATCTTCTTGAATGGCGCAATCAACAACTTCCATTGCCGCTCTATTATGTCCAAGATGAATCACCTCTGCACCAGAGCCTTGAATGATTCTACGCATGATATTGATTGCTGCATCATGGCCATCAAAAAGCGATGCCGCCGTTACGATGCGCAATGTGTTTTTGGATTGATAGGGAGTGTGTGGTAATGACATGACATTATCTCAAAGTTCAATGTGCAAAATTACGAATTCCACTCAAGAATCAGGTTCGCATTCTGAAGATGTTCAAGATGGCGATGATGGAGAAGAGGATATTTGGGAACCAGCCTACGAGCATCGGATCGATATCCATGGAGTAACCTATGTTTTGACCAATTTTGGTGAATGCCAAATACAGAAATGACACAACCATTGCAGTTGCTATTTCAAGGGCCAAACCACTTTTCTTACGAATTGCCGAGAATGGTATGGCAAAGAGTATCACGATGATATTTGCGAAGGGGAAAGCATATTGTCCATGATATTCAATCAATTGTCTTCGAGTGTCTTTGCCGCCTCTTTGAAGTACCGAGATATATGCCTTTTGCTCATCGAAATTCAATTCATCCGGAGTTTGCTGCAAACGGATGATATCATCATGCCTGGTTGAAAGTTGCACAGGCAATGTATCATGAGAACTGAACAGTATCGTGAAAGCTGAATCTTTGGATAATTTTCGCTCATGTGCATTGATTGCATACCATTCTTTTTTTGTGGTATCCCAGCGTAATTGTTCTGCATCGACCCTATTGAAGATTCTTGGATGTGCTTCTGAGGTGAATTCTTCAATTATGATACCCGAACCCGCTTTTGCGATGCCGTCATAGTTATTCATGATCACATTTTTGGTGTCTGAATCTCTGAGGTAGATATTATACAATGTTGATGAAATCTCTTGTTTCTTCAATTGATTCCGTTCAATAGAAAGTTTCTTTGCATTTGAACTTGGAACAATCCAACCATTGAAATAGAGATGTCCTCCCGTTATACAGGCGCTGACGATAAAGAGAGGGAACATCAACCGGTATAAACTCATTCCTCCTGATTTCATCGCCGTGATTTCATTAAGATTTGATAGTTTTCCAATGGAGAACAAAGCAGCCATAAGCATGGCAATCGGGGTTAGTAGTTTGATTATTTCCGGAAGAAAGTGTAGATAATATGATGCTATCGTTTCTATGGATATTTTCTGATCTATGAATTTGTCGAGTGTTTCCATCACATTGACAATCAAAAAAATGATGCAGAGAGCCATTATGCTGAAAAAGAATGTTCCCAGAAATTGTCTGATGAGATATCGATCAAGAAGCGTCATGTATGCATTCCTTTCGGTGCATGATCAATGAATTCTTTCGTGTTCAGTAAAAAACATTCTCTGCAAGCCAACATGGTTGTTAGCATGACGAGTTGTCCATTGACATTTCTACGGATATGCTCAATGGCCTGCTCAATCACATGAAGTATGGAGTGATAATCCGCATCAGGAAATGCAGATGAGAATTTTCTTATGGATTCAACTTGATCTTTGTTCATGATTCCATCGTTAATATTCGGTACGGAAGCCGCATAATGACAATCTCGCAACCAAAGTGCAAGCATTCTCAGCAATAATTCCTGCATGGGTCTATCCTTGCCATTAAGGACTGTTTCAATCTGTTGCAAGAGTTCCAATCGATATGATTTTCTTTTTAATGCACTTCGAAGAACATCAATGATTTCAGTCCTCATTGATTGCATGTCTTCATTCATGAATGAAAGTGCTCTTCCATAACTACCTTGCGCGAATGCTTCTATGAGTTGAGCTTCAGAAAGTGAAAGTCCATGTTTGGCATGTAATGCTTCTATTACGGCTTCTCTCGGAAGCAGATCGCAATACACTTGCTGGCATCGCGAGAGAATTGTTTGTGGAAGAAGATCTTTTTGGGATGTGGTTAGAATGAATGTGATATTATCATGTGGTTCTTCAAGAGTTTTAAGAAATGCATTTGCCGCTTCCATGTTCATTTTTTCGGCTTGGGAAATGATGAATACTCTCCTTCCTGCTTGCATGGCACTCATTCGAACATGTTTTTTTATTTCTCTTATGGATGCAATTCGTATTGTTTGAGCATTTGGCAAGTGTATGGAATGATATGGATCTTCGGCCTTTTGTGAAATCTCATGTTTATATGCAGCCAGCATGTCTTCAGATAATTGCAAAAGAGGGGAGTCTTCACTTTTTGCGGTTGATTTTCCGGCAGGTAATGCTGTTATGAATGCAATGTTTGGATGTTCTAAACGGGATGCATCCATGCAATTCTTGCACTCACCACATGCATCGATGTTTCCATCTGAAAGTTCGCGGGGCTTGGAGCAATTGAGCACTTGAGCGAATGCAAGAGCAAGGGCGTCCTTCCCAATTCCTTCTATTCCATGAAAACAATAAGCATGTGCTATTGCGTGAGCTTTGATTGCTCCTGACAACATGCTTTTCACTCTCTGCTGCGCTATGACCTTTGCAAAACCCATAAAAAGAATTTTCATGAAAGAAACATGCCCCGTTCATTCAATGAATGGGGCATGCAAAAATCATCATTTCAATTGAAACGAATATGGTTAACGTTTTTCTTCAGAAGAATCTGAGGTTTCATTATCTGATTCAACAGTGGTTGGAGTTTCGCCCAAGGATGCAGTTCTTGGCAAATCTTTGGCGAATTTCTCCAATTTCGAGATTATCGTTAAAGGAGGTAATTCTTCTCCACGAATTATCATGTCCAATTCCTCGCCATCAATGGTTTCTCTCTCGAGCAGTATTTTGGAAACTCTGTGAAGAAGATCAATATGTTCCTTGAGTAATTGCTCTGCTGAATCGCTGGCTTTTACAAGAATTGCTTTTACCTCGGTATCAACCAATTGAGCGGTTTGCTCACTGATATCACTTTTTTGAGCAATTTCTCTTCCAAGAAACACTTCTTCTTGTTTATTGGCCACCATGATCGGGCCTACGGCATCACTCATGCCCCATTCACAAACCATCTTTCGTGCAAGGCCTGTTGCTCTTTCGAGATCATTTCCGGCGCCGGTGGTAAGTTGATTGAACACGACTTTTTCCGCCGCTCTTCCGGCCAGCAAGGTGACGATTCGTGTTTCCAAGTATTCTCGTGAATATGAATGCATCTCTTCGGAGGGAAGATATGATGTCACTCCTAATGCTCAACCACGAGGTATGATGGTCACTTTATGAACCGGATCACTCAATTTAAGAAGCTTTCCTGCCAGTGCATGCCCTACTTCATGGTAGGCGGTGACTTCTTTTTCCTTGTCTGAAATCACCATGCTTTTTCTTTCGACACCCATGATGATTTTATCTTTAGCATTTTCAAAATCTTCCATAGTGACGGAAGTTTTGTTTTTTCGTGCTGCAAATAGTGCTGCTTCATTAACGAGATTTGCAAGATCCGCACCGGACATTCCAGGAGTTCCACGGGCAATGATTTCAGGATTGACATCCTCATTTGCGGGAATATTTTTCATGTGAATTTTGAGAATTTCTTCTCTGCCTTTCACATCCGGTCTGTCTACTACCACTTGTCTGTCAAAACGGCCGGGACGCAATAGGGCGGCATCGAGAACATCCGGCCTATTTGTGGCAGCAATGATTATGATTCCACTATTTTGCTCAAAGCCATCCATCTCAACCAATAATTGATTGAGTGTTTGCTCTCGTTCATCATGTCCACCACCAAGTCCAGCCCCTCTTTGCCTTCCAACTGCATCGATTTCATCGATGAAGACAAGGCATGGAGCGCTTTTTTTGGCTTGCTCGAATAGGTCTCTCACACGGCTTGCACCAACACCGACGAACATTTCCACAAAGTCAGCTCCTGATATGGAGAAGAAGGGTACATTCGCCTCGCCGGATACGGCGCGAGCAAGCAGGGTCTTTCCGGTGCCCGGAGGTCCCAGAAGAAGAACTCCTCTTGGAATTTTACCTCCCAACTTTTGAAATTTACCGGGATCACGGAGAAACTCAACCACTTCCTGCAATTCATATTTGGCTTCATCGCAACCGGCGACATCGGTAAACATCACTCGATTTGTCTGATTTTCATTCAACATTCGAACTCTGGCTTTGCCAAAAGAGAATATGCCTTTAGGTCCACCGCCACTTTGCATTCTTCGCATCACCACCATGTATACGATGATGAGTGCAAGCCAAGGCAACATGGAAATCAACATTCCCCACCATGGGCTATCTCCCTCTTTGTACACCCAATAGATGCCCCGATCAGACCATTCCTTTTCCATGGAACCATCAAGAAAACCAAGTTCTGTTGTGAAATGCTGAATATAGGTGTATTTGCCATTATCCACATTCATTGAAACTTGCTCTTTCAATGTTCCTTTGAACACATAGCGATTAAATTGAGATTTTTCTATTGTGGCCGATGCGATTTTGTTTTCAGTCAACAATGCTTTGTATTGTGTGTAGGAAATGGCCCACTCTTTTTTCTGATTGGCATGCATGAGCATGTATACAATCACGATTCCGGCAAACATCGCTCCCCAGATGAGAAGAGATCGTATGATTCTGCCTGTTGGAGATTCGCCGGGGCCTTGTCCGCCTCGCATTTCACCATTGTTCCGACGGAACTGAGGTTTTGATCCTGAATTCTTTCCGTCTTTCGGAGGGATTCGTTTGGATTTTTTATCTGAAGTATTGTCTTTCGAAGATTGGTTCATTTCATTCATGTGTAAACTGCTCCATAGGCTTGGGCCGGTTCCGATACAAATTCGGTGTATTGAATGACAACATGTGACGATTATGTTGCATTATTCATTGCTTGAATGTCAAAAAAAATCAAATATGGGTATTTTTAAGATGTACGCCCAAATCTGCGGTCAAATTCTCGTAATTGCATTTCCAAAATGATTGGTCTTCCATGGGGGCATACCCCGGGCATTTCGCAGGAGAACAAGTCTTGGACAAGTGACTTCATTTCATCTTTTGAAAGCACATGTCCTGCCTTGATTGCCGCTCTGCAACCCATTGATGCGGCAATATTGTCTCTGCTTCCCTGAGGTCTGACTTCCTGATATTCTCTGTATTGAGAAATGATGTCTTGAACTGCCAGATGTTCTGTTCCGGCAGGAATATCAAAAGGTACGGTGTGGACGCACAATTCATTTTCTTGTTCGCTGAATGAAAAACCAAGTTTCTCTAATTCAGCGCGAATTTCCATAAAGATGAGGCGGTCTTCGGGAAGGAGTTGTATCGGTATGGGAAACAATAATGTCTGCCCTTGCATAGCTTCTTGGTTTAGAGCTTTCAATGCTTTTTCATAAATGATCCGTTCATGTGCGGCATGTTGGTCGATGATCATTACTCCGGATTCATTTTCAATGAAAATATATTTGGCATGCAATTGCCAAACTGATCCGAATTCTTTCCGATGTTCCTGATGCTCACTAGATGGAGTTTGCAGGATGTCTTGCTCTCTTCCAAATAAATGCTCGAATGCAGTTTTATGCTGGGAAGTCATGAATTGGGTATCATCTTTTCGGAATGAGGAATCAATTTCACGACCAATTATTTCACCGGTCAGACGATTTACATACATCGATGATTGAGCATGCTCTGTGCCATGGGATTGCGCAATGGAGAGTCTCTCAAAGGGTTGATCTGCAATCTGTTGTCTGAATTGCATTTCGGGAATGATATGCGCCTTCGACAAAGCATTCCCTACAGCTTGATGAATTGCATTATAGATTCCACGCTCATACTCAAACTTTACTTCATGTTTTTGTGGGTGAACATTTACATCCACTTTTGTTGGGTCAAGAAGAAGATTCACCACAAAAAAAGGATGCAGATTTTTCTCAATCAAATGTTCAAATGGTTGAAACACCGCATGGGAAAGTGATCTGCTGACAATCGGCCTTTGATTCATGAAAAAGTGTTGTCCTGCCCTGGATTGTTTAGCCAAATGAGGGAGTCCCACAAATCCTGTGATGGAAACTTCATTGGTTTGAATATGTAAAGGGAGAAGTCCATCTGCAACTTCTTTTTCATACAAATCCTGAATTCTTCCCAAAGCATCAGATTGCTTTACATCAAATACAAGAGTATCTCCATCATAGAAAGTGAATCTGCATTCAGGATTGCTCAATGCGCAGCGATGCATTGTTTCGGAAATATGTCTGAATTCCACTATATCAGACTTCAGAAACTTTTTGCGAGCGGGAACATTAAAAAACATGTTTTTCACGATGACTTGCGTTCCCACTTCGGTTTGACACGGCTCAAGAACGTTGTCTTGCAATGGCTCTGCAACTAGGCACCAACCATGTTCCGCATGTTTTGTTCTGGACTTGATTTCTACATGTGCCACTGCCGCAATTGAAGCAAGTGCTTCTCCTCTAAATCCGAGAGTTGATATTCTTTCGAGGTCTTGCGTGGTTTTGATCTTGCTGGTGGCATGCCTTTGAATGCTCATGAGCACATCTTCTTTGTTCATTCCGCATCCATTGTCAATCACATGTATGGCTTGCTTTCCTGCTTTATGAGCAATGACCAAAATTGAAGTTGCTCCAGCATCCAAAGCATTTTCAACCAATTCTTTGATGATTGATTCCGGTCTTTGCACAACTTCGCCGGCCGCAATTTGATTTGCGATATATTCGGGGAGCAGTGCTATTGTTTGTTCTGATATCATGATATGTCAATCACCGAAACTAATGCCGATTTCTCTTGCAGTGCGAATGATATCGCTGTCAATTGCTACGCGTTTCATTCTTTTTGTGACCTCTGAAAGTGGCACGATATGGACATCCGGTGGATCGAGCGCAACCATTGCGTCAGTATATCCATCATCGATTGCGCGAATTGCCGCCGCACCGAAACGCAGGGCAAGAAGTCGGTCATTGGCTGTAGGCATTCCGCCTCTTTGCAGGTGACCGAGCACAACGAGTCGAGATTCCTTTTCAGTGTGGCGTTCAATTTCATGCAATAATTTTTCGCCTGCTCCACCCAGCCTTATGGCCTGACCAATTGATTTTCCGATTGTTGAAACTTGTCCATCTTTTGTGATTGCACCTTCTGCGATGACAATGATGGTGAAGTGATGACCTTTGGATTCTCTATCATTGATTTTTTGTAGTACTGAATCTATTGTGTATGGAATCTCCGGTATCAAAATACAGTCTGCTGTACCTGCGATTCCGGAATGAAGAGCAATCCAACCTGCATATCTTCCCATGACTTCAACGATCATGACCCTTTCATGAGATTCCGCAGTTGAATGCAATCGATCAATGCAATTTGTGGCAAATTCCACGGCAGTTTCAAAGCCGAATGTGGCACTTGTTTTTTCCAAATCATTGTCTATGGTTTTTGGAACGCCAATCACTTGTAATCCTTGTTGGGCAAGTGCATGTGCAATCTCCATTGAGCCATCACCCCCAATTGAGACTAGTGCATCAATGCCAACTTTCTTGCACATTTCCACAAGTTCACCTGTTCTGTCAATTTCACCGATTGAGCCATCTTGTTGAACTATGGGATAATGCAAGGGGTTCCCCTTATTGGTACTGCCAAGAATCGTTCCACCAAGATGCGTGATGCCGCGCACTGATTCAGGGGTCAAATCAATGATGCCCCCATTGTGAGCGAATTCATCAGGGGAAAGCAAACCATTGAATCCATTGCGGATGCCGACACATTTCCATCCTTTTTGATGTGCAGACAAAACTGCAGATCTGATCACTGCATTCAATCCCGGAGCATCTCCTCCGCCTGTGCTAATTGCTATTGTTTTGGACATTAATTTTATTCTTTTGATTGTTCGCGAGGTTTCCGAAGATTGAGTCTATCCCATACATAGGATCCGATTTCTCTTCCCAAACGATTTCCCTCATCACAACCTCTGCGAAAGTGAATACCGCCATAAATTCTGCTGATAGAGGCCTCGAGTGCGGCGGCATGATAGTTTGGAAATGTTCTAATGGGAAGACCAAAACGGACTTCAGTTGAATCAGTGTATGAAAATTCACCAAACAATCGTGTCAGGATTTCAGCGCTGGCTGATGAAATCGTACTATGCCCACTTATGTGCTCTGGAAATGGAGGTGTTTGCAAATATGGTTCCCAGGTTGAATCAATGAACTTGTTTATGAAAGTTACAGGTCTGATGGAATGGGAAGTATATTTTTCTGCCCAACAGGCAATAAATGCATCAAAGAGCGAAATACTGACAAGCGTATATGCTTCAATTGCTTCTATCATCGTTGCTTGTCCATGTTCACAGCCCATGCGCGTGAGTGACAACCAATGTCCTCCGGGTGAAATTTGTCGCGTATTAAACACGAAATGACCTTGATGCCATGCTTTTATGGGGTTGCAGTCCCAAAATGCAGCTATTTCTTTTTGCTCGGGCTCTAGGTTTTTGGAAGTGATATACACTTGCATGACCTGATCATAGAAAGGGGAATTGGGAGTTTCGTCATAAGGTATTGGTGGCAAAGGTTTGAATTGTCGCGCCGAATCCAACACTAAAGGTCGCATGGTTTTGAACCATGGATCAAGCGGATCTGCAAATTCAGGTGGTGTGGGCATCCAATTGCCTTTTCCTCTTGGGAAATTATAGCGTGGTCTTCCTTGATTCTTGATATGACCATCATCTTTAAACCAAGCAATAGTGTATTTCGCGACAGCCTCACCATGTTTGATTGATCGCGTTACTATCTCATCACCATCTTTGATCTCATCATACTCGGATTCTATTGACTTCACTTGTGCTTTGTACATGCTGTCTGAATATTGAGAACGATACAACACTTTGTTCACGATTGTTTTATATGCTGCAATTGCACATAATCTCCAATCATATGGAAGCGAGGTATCGGGAAGTGGGGGATTTGAGAATTGATTGATCTGACCTGTCAAAGGTCTGAACAATTGTGAAAAACCCGGTTGCGCAGCAGTATAAGCCGCAATGTTTGCATAAGCATGATGTTTTGCAATAACTGCCGGTGAAAACCCATCCTCCATGATGATATCCGTCATCTTGGAATTCCAGTCATGTACGAATTTTGCACTTCGGTATTTATTGGAATCCAGTTTGGGTGATTGTTGAGCAAAAGTGATTGCATATGATGCAAACAAAGCAATGAAAAGAATAGAATGTTTCATTTGTGTGCTCAAAGTGAATGATGTGTTTGGAGATTTTTTGAGAATATCAGTTTTGGACCACGGGAACCTGAGAAATCATTTCCCACAACAAAGAAACCTTTTTTGCGATTAAGAGAATACATTGAAGTATTTGAAATCAATGATTTTGTCCTGATAATCGAAAAATTTGATTGCCTACACCAAGAGCATTGAACATCAATCAGAGCCGAGGCGATGCCGAGTTTTCGGTGAAGAGGATGAACTCCGCCAAGCCAACTATAAAAGACATCTTTGGATGCATTATATCCCAATTTGAAGCCAATGAGTTTTCTTTTTTGATCTCTCACAATCAATGACATAGAAGATTCCTGATCATTGATTGTTGAAACGTAGGAAAGATCAGCTGTTGTCTCAAATAGAGAAGAAGAAAGTTCAACGATCTCAGTTAGAAGTTCCTCTCCAATGGCTGCGGTATGTAGTTCGCAATGAAGAGATCCAAAATGGCCATGAAGAAGAATCAAAGACATGGACGAAAATACAAAA
>JBJTFZ010000092.1:0-17530 GCA_046093685.1 bacterium | reverse complement strand
CGCAGCACCGATGATCATTGTTGTACGAGCATCTTTTGCGGATTCAGGTTGACGAGCACCGGCTTCAAGAGCCGCAGCCACGAGTGGTCCGATACCTGTTCCAACACCAAACACGGTGATACCCACGCCAAGACCGGCGCCTAACCATGCAAATGCTTCTTTTTCCATTGTGTTCTCCTAAGAGTAAGATGAGTGAAAAGATGTTTAAAAATGAAACGATACAAATTCTTAATGATGATCATCGGCATGATCGCCGAGAACCAATCCTGTGAATACCGCAGTCAACATCGTGAAAATGTATGCCTGCAGGAATGTCACTAGTATTTCAAGAAAATAAATGAAAATCGAAAAGAGCGTCACCACGGGAGACACCGCAACCGTGTTGAAGAAGAAAATGAAACCAATCAATGTGAACAAAATGATGTGTCCGCTGGACATGTTCGCAAACAAACGAATCGCAAGTGCGAAAGGTTTTGTGAACACACCAACCACTTCAATCGGTACCATGATTGGCGCAAGCCACCAAGGAGCACCACCCAGCAAGTGATGCAAAAATGATTTGAATGCTCCACCTGCTCCCATCGCCTTCACCGGAATGATGATATTCACCATGACGAATGCCGTGATAGCCAATCCTGCGGTTGTTCCAATTGCGGATGTCGCGGTATGTCCACCGGGAAGCAATCCCACCAGATTCATCGCATAAATGAAGAAAAACACGGAAAGGAAATATGGAAGATATTTCGACACCAAACGATCATTCGGAATATTCGGGCGAACAACGGTGTCACGAATCATCAATGTCAACATCTCAAGCGCATTCCCTATTCCCTTAGGCGCTCTATGACTTTTTTTGTAAGAACGATTTCCAATGATGAACAAAGCAATCACCACTATCATGGAAATCCATTGGAAGATCACAAAGTTCGTTGGAGACAAATCCAATTGTACATGAGATCCGTCCTTCTTTACCGCATGGCCTGCATGCAATTCATATTTTCCTGATGCCTCAAGAGCGTGTACATTCGGATAGAATTCAAATGAACCATTATCAACGAAAACATAAGGAAGATCGGCCAAGTGATATGAAAACAAATAGAATCCACCATGATCACCAAGATTTTCATTGAACATGGCATTGAATGTGAACCCTTCGGGTTGTGCATGCTCACCATGATGACCGGCCTGTGCATGATCGCCGGCAGGCACTTGTTGCATGGATTGATGTGATGTGGTATCGTGCAGAGTAGAATCTTGCTTCATGTTCAACTATATGTGATTGCGTGAATCGTGTGCTTTTGTCAATTCTGTTCTTTTTCTCTCGACCTTATCTTGTCCGACAAAACATGGAAGTAAATGATCTCAGCAAAAAGATACACAAACACTCCAATGGCCAAAGACAATGAATATGCCAATTGGGGCATGCCCAATATGGACAAGCACCACCAAGAAATTGCGCCAACAACCATGATGCGGAATGACATGCTTCCCAATACTATCGACACAAACTTTTCAAATGGTTTTTGATATGCACGGCGTGCTATGACATAACCGCTGAAGGCATTCACAAAACATACCACTTGTGCCAGTATGATCGCATACAGATTCGAATGGGAATCGCTCACACGCTCATTGTTTGTTGTTAGTGGGATCATGAGCATTCGCTTGCATCGCAGATCTAATGAAATGCGTCATGCCTGCTATTGCTCCAAAACACCCAAGACCGATCGTGAACCAAGGAGTGGTACCATATTTACCGTCTAGCCACCAACCCAACAGTCCGCATCCAATGACAGCTCCGGCCAATTGAGATCCCAAACCTACATACGGGGCCAAGTCTCTTTGGACCGAACCGCTTTTCCGCTCAGGTGTCTCTTTTGACATGAAGGTGCTTTTTGGTGATCGGAATCAGATTTCAAGACACCAAATTACAGATTTTGCATGGAATAACAAATGAAGAACCCCGCTATTTCATAAGGTTTTGGCAAGAGTGTTGTGAAAGTTATGAACATTGCCCCGCAAGAGAGGAACAGGCTCTCAATAACTCTCGCTTTCATTGGGGAAACTACCGTTCTGAATATCCTGGATATACCGAGAAACGGAGTCATTCACGCGCTGATGAAGATTGTCATAACGGCGGACGAATCGAGGACTGAAGTCGATTGTAAGCCCAATCATGTCTGTGTACACCAGGATTTGTCCGTCACAATGCGGGCCTGCACCAATTCCAATGGTGGGTATGCTCAAACTTTTTGTGATGGTTTCTGCCAAATTCAAGGGGATTTTTTCCAATACCACCGCAAAAGCTCCGGCTTCCTCCAATTCCTTGGCATCTTTGAGCATTTCCTCAGCCTCTTGATCATTCTGCCCACGAGGCCTATATGATCCGAATTGATTGATGCTTTGAGGAGTCAAGCCCAAATGCGCCATCACGGGTATGCCGGCTTCAGTCATGCGCCGCACTGCCTCACACACTCTGTGACCTCCCTCGATTTTCACGGCACTGGCTCCGGCCTCTTTCATGAGTCGACCGGCATTTCTGAATGCTTCTTCAGGAGAGACCTGATAACTCATGAATGGCATGTCTGCCACCACCAATGCGCGTTGTACACCTCTCACAACGGCTTTGGTATGGTAAATGACATCATCCAATGTAACAGGTATGGTGGTTTCATGGCCCTGAACGATATTTCCCAAGGAATCCCCTACGAGAATCACATCAATGCCCGCCTCATCTAAAATGCGGGCGATGAGCGCATCATAAGCGGTGAGACAAGATATTCTCCTGCCTTGTTTTTTCATCTCCTGCACGCTACGGGTGGTCACCCTTCGTATGGGTGATGAATGGGTGTGACGATCTGCATCATTGTGTTCGGGCTTTTCCATGAGAACCTCGTGTTTGAACCGCAAAATAGAGATTTCTCAAGCATATTCTCAAGGAATTGCCATCTGAATCTGCTATTGAGCTATGCTGAAATGACCTCTATATTCCTTTCCATCGGCATCTATGGCATGCAAGAAGTATGCTCCGGAAGCGGAAATCGGAATCGTCAAGGAAGAATGAACATGACCATGATTGCTCTGATGATCATGAACTATACTTCCCAATACATCATAAACACGGATTGAATGCACCTGCGTATTACCCGGCAATCTAATAATCACGCCATCAGGGATTTGTGTGAATGTCACTTCGGACAAGGGAATATCCTCTTCCATATCATCCTGAACCTCTGTTGTGATGAGCTCATCTCCCGGTTGATAGGCACAATAGTAAAAGTAACTAAGCATCATTTCATCGGTGGTGCCTTCACCCAGCCTAACTTCCTTGGGTGGACTGGATGGGTTATGTGGATTCTCGGAAGTATTGTCATATATCACCGTGGATTCAAGAATGGAACCCTTTGGTACTTTTTGTAAAGTCTTGAATGTATAAGCCATTTGCCAATGAAAATCCCAATGCGGTATACTTATGATTGGAACCGTGTCATTATTTGGCAATCTCAGTGTAATCTTTGTGCTTTTACCCAAGAGATGCATATGTGGCATAACCGCAAAGGCAGTGGCATCAATCGGGATGGTCATTCTTTGCGTGAATGTCTTCACTTGACCTGCCGGAATTCTGAATGGTTTATTGACGATGTTTTGATGATTCAGAAGTGGATCTATGAATACTTCTCTCGGGCTGACAGCATCGGAATACTGAAATCGTACGGATGTGAAGTCCATCTGACCCTCAGTACCTGCCGGATAATGTACCTGTAGGATGATCCTCGCTCCCTTTTTGAATCTCAATCCGAAACCTTTGGGAAAGAAATATGGTTCACCACCGGGAGCATATACACCGATCAACTCGGCAGTTGATGAGCCAACTCCGCCAAATCCGGGATAGCCCGGTTCAGATGTTTGGGCATCCAATTGCAATGGAATGGAGGAAGTGTCTTGAAAAACCAGAACATGATGAACGATTTCGGGATTGCCGGGTATGACTTCTATACCTGAAATGAATTCATCCTTTGTTGGTGATCCATTCAAGACAAAACAGCGATACTCGTCTTCACCACCCGCTTTTGCCTGTGAAGCATAGAATGGCATTTCAGCGGTAAAGTTTGGTTTGGTAATTATTGGCCCTGATGAGAATGTCGGAGGATTGGGCGCAGATGCAAGGTCCCCCGCCGGTGCTCCACCATTCACCCATTCCATGACGGCATTGATATCGGAGTCGGAAAGCGTTCTTTGATGAGAATATGACCTAAACTTTGTGTCGGCCGGATATGGTGGCATCGACCTTGTGGTGATTGCTTCCAGCACGGAATTCTTTTTGGCCGCAACTTCATCATAATTCATGAGAGAAAATGGAGCTATACCGCCATATCTATGACATGAAGAACAATTTGTGTAAACGATATTCGCAATGCTCGATGACCATGTGGGATTTGCTCCATTTGTCGAATAAGCAATGATGAACATCAACAATAGCGTAATTGTACCATGCTTCATTATATGTACCCGTGTTTTGTGTGAACTCTTGTAATTTACATGAAGTTTCGTGTTGGACAGAATAACTTTTTGAAAGTTTAATAAAAACCATGACATCAATTGTCAAACATATAGCCTTTTTTCTTTGTTGTTTTTCTACTGTAATGTCAGTGCAGGCTGAACTTACCACGCAATGCGAACAGGGAAAAATAACTCTTACATATTCCTCGGACATTTCTGCAAAACGGTATCAAGAATATATCACATTTGCTTTGCCGGAAACAGCAGAAGTCCTCATAACCATCAAACCCCTTCGTGTACATCCGTGGGCAGGAGACACTTCAGGGATACATGCGATTGTTACGGAGTATCCGGAAGCAAAGATTGAAAGTCGTTTTTCATATCGTGGTATAGATGTTGCCCGAGCAGTGATTCAGCCCATATACAAAAATGAAAATGGCTCTTTTCTCATTGCCGATTCCTGCATCATCACAATCACTTCAAAGGGATTTGTTTCGAATCCAAAGTATCGCATTCCAAAGATAGAAAAAGGACTACTTTCCCATATCATCAATTCTGAGCATATACCCGCGGCAATTGCAGCCGAAAAAAAGAGCGAATCGCCGCAAGCAGATCACTGGTATAAGTCCGGACAATCCTATGTAAGACTCATCACGAAAAAAGATGGCATTGCGAGATTTCCATTAAACAAAGCTCTGGCTCTACAACCTGAGTGGAAAGGTAAACCAATCTCACATCTGGATCTTTTATTCAAAGGATCTTCATATGCAATGGGAATCATCGATTCGGATGGCATGCTTGATGAAAAGGATATACTCGTTTTTGCCGCAAGAAGAGCAGAAGGCGATACAACATGGAGAAATTATGTCACAGATGAAGCATCATTCTTTTTGACACTGAATAATCAACCATCAACTTCACCGCGATACACTGCATTTCCTCCCATCATGCCCATCCTTGCAGATACTTCCGTCCAAGTAAGAATGCACCATGAAAAAGATTCTGAATTCTATGCGGGAGATGTGATCAGTCCAATCGATTATCGCTATCTCGCATCGGATTTTTCAACGGGAAAAAATTTCTTTTGGAATAAAATCAGCACGATACAAAAGTTTCGGACATTCAGAGATACGATTCATGTGCCTTCAGCACAATCTCCATTGTCTGTTGACATTGCATTTCACGGGGCGAATGACAGACCATCCATTGACTTCGAACATCGCTTTGACATTTTTTGGAATGATAATCTCATCAAGCGAGATTCATTTGCGGGATTTGCAGATCATGTGACAAGCATGCAGGTTGCTCCATCGATGATACAACATGGTCCGAATATTTTGCGGATTGAATCAATCCCAAATTCAGACACAATCATCACTGAATGCTTCATCAATCATGTGACAACATCATCGATATCATTTCCTCGCATGTTGAACGGTGAATTGGCATTCGAAGATTCTCTCAGCAATGCGGCATCAATTTCCCTGAAAGATCTTCGCACGGCCTCTTTCATCGTGCTCGACACTGCGCGGAATTTCATCTTGAATGGAATTGCCTCTGCATCAGGTCAACAATTTGTGGGCGAACTATCTCTCATCCCGGGCTTATTCAAGGGTTTCGTGGCAGATTCGCTTTCATGGGTTGAACCAATCATTCAATCGGTTTCTAAAAGTACACTCAGAGAATCACCTCGGCAAGCCGATGTATTGTTGATTTCACATCCTGCTTTCATGAATGCATCCGAGCGCCTTGCCGAGCATAGACGCAAACAAGGATATTCGGTCTCTGTGATTTCCAGTGATGACATTTACAAAGAATTCGGTCATGGCTCCAAAGATGCACATGCCATAAAGGACTTCATTCGTCATACGCATCGCTCATGGCAATTCCCCGTTCCTGCTTATGTCATTCTCATGGGAGATGCAAGTTGGGATCCACTGAAACTCACATTCAAAGCTCATCAGGAAGACTTCATTCCATCATTCGGATTTCCCGTCAGCGATATTTGGTATACAACTCCAAGCAATGATTCGATTGACCCGGAACTTATCATTGGAAGGCTAAGCGTGAGTTCATCTCTGCAAGCTGAACAAGTGGTGGATAAACTCATTCAATATGACACGCTTCCGGCAGGACCCTGGATGAAGAATTTCCTCTTTCTCTCAGGTGGTGATGCAGATGATCCGTTTTTCCATAATCAATTTGACGGCATCGCACCTTTCGTCCTCGATCCTCCGATATCAGGCGATACCGTGCGCATTCGTCGCATCAATAAAGTGGGTGGAGTTGATGAAAGCATCGCGACAAAAATTCGCTCGGCGGTCAATGATGGAACATTATGGGTGAATTTTGCGGGACATGGATCTCCCGAATATTTTGAATTGGATGGATGGCGCGCACAGGATTTGAACAATCCTCGAAAGTACTTCATGCTCACGACATTTTCCTGTAATTCAGGAGCTTTTGCCGAACCAACTACAGTTTGTAGAAATGAGTCATATGTTCTTGAACAAGGCAAAGGTGCAATTGCATCCGTTGGAAATACCTATACCGGAATTACCACACCGGATTATTACAATTTTGTGACGATGTATACAGCTTTGTCGAAGTACGGTCTCAGGAACATCGGCGATCTTGTTTTTGCTACAAAAATCGGACAAGGAAATACCACCGATCCATTCTTCAGAAATTCAATGATGCAGTTTTGTTTGATTGGAGATCCGCTCTCGAAACTTGCCATCACTCCACAACCTGACTATTATGTTCGATCTGAAGACATGCAAGTGAATCTCGTGACTGCCACTGATGAAAATTTCACGGTGCAAGGGGTGATTCGTAATCGTGGTACGATGGATACTATTCCCGTTCAAGTACGCTGCATTCGGTCCGTTGCCGATAGAAAAGACACTCTCACTATCACCTATCCGGCATTTGCTCGTGAACAGAATGTGTCATTCACATTTCCAACACTGAATCAATCGGGAATTCACGGGATTGACATCATGATTGATCCTGCAAAATCAGTGAAAGATGAAATCATCAGTGCAAACAATACCCTTGCTTTTCCCGTGAATGTCTATGCCGCAACTCTTACTGTGATTGATCCACTTCCCGGTTGGAATGTGCAGGCTGAAAAACCTAGATTCAGATTCCTGCTTCCTTTGCGGAATCGCGAATTCACTTCCTATGATTTACGCATTGAAGCATTGGATGGAGCGGTAATTGCGGGATTTTCAGGAACACAATCACCAAATCTCACATTCGGTGAATTGCATGTGGATTGGACACCGAATATTGTGTTGGCTCCGGGTAGGTCTACGCAAGACTATATTCTGTTCACAAGAACATTTGATGCAAGAACAATACAATATAGTCCATGGGAAGTGACGCCATTTCATGCTTTGTCAACACCAATAAATGACACCGCATTCTTGCATGTAGATAAACTTTCCGCTTTGCCCGAATCACGAACAATTGGATTGAATGAACAATCTAGCTCCAAAGCTCTCATGCTTGGATCTCGGAATATTCCATTGCTGATTGAATCATGCAATGGTGGAGAAGATTACCGCTATGGATATCTACGCTTCGGTAATCGTACATTCATTGAACGAGTCGATGGTTCAAAATGGAATTTGCTCCATCTTAAGCAATTTGACAGCATCGGCATCTATAAAGATTTCGATGCATTTTATGGCGGACAAGAAGAGCGATATCGCGCGGGAAACAGCGGTGATTTAATTCGATACTTACGAGATTCCGTAGCGGTTGGAGATCATGTGGCCATAAGTGTTTCGGATGGTTCTTTCCGTGGTGCTCTTGTAACTCCAAATGGGATGGATGGCGATGCTGAATCATTCATGAGCACTCTGAAATCTTTTGGTGCAATCAAGATTGACTCCGTTTTCAAAGCGAACTTGTATCCCAATGGAACACCTATTTCAAATGATGACAGATATCGGATTTCTTATGCGATGTATGGTATGAAAGGTGCATTGCCCGGCAGTGCAAAAGAACTGTATGGAGCATATACTGATACATTGTCATTGGATATTGAACACTCCGTTGCATTCCAAAATGGTAGATATTCCAGCGGTCCAATCGGTCCTGCAATTGAGTGGAATAGAATATCCATGCAGGATTCACTTTCCGATCAAGGAACACTGAAATATTATCTGCATGGATGGAATGGTGCAAAACAGAATCGATCCCTCTTGGATTCTTCGCTGACAGGTACATTTCCGGTTGAGAAAATCAATGCTTCTTCATATCCTTATTTGGAAATTGAAACGGTTCTTTCTCGCAAAGCAGGAACGCAAGGTCCAATATTGCAAACCCTTGATGGTGCATATCGACCTGCAGCTGAATTGGCACCTCTCCCTTCTTCATTCAATGTGAAAGGTACCGAGCAAAGACCGGGTGGACCAATCCGTGGTGACAGCATGATCTGTGAATTGGACATTTACAATCTTTCCTTAAGGCAATATTCAGATCCACTCATGAGATTATGCATCACGCAACAACCATTGGGAGGTGGTGGTACTTCTGAGACATCAACAAGCTCAATGCCAATCATACCAAAAGACACTCCGATTTCATATCAGATGAAAGCTTCAACATTCGAATTGTCGAAAGTGTCTGAATGGACTGCACGGATAAACTGCGAACAGAATAGACCCGAGCTCTTTTCATTCAACAATTCCGCAAAACAAACTCTGACAATTGGCGAAGACACGGAGCCTCCCACCATTGAAATTCTCGCGGATGGCAAAGTGGTGAGAGAATATGATGTCGTGGCACTAAATCCTCGCATCACCGTGCGTATTCTTGATAATTCCTTTGTACCGATCGATACAACCAAAACATTCATTCGCACAAATCCATTTGCTGTTCGATCAGACAAGAATATCAAAGAATATGCATTCATTCGTGGATCTTATGGTACTGCAATGCGGGCTGAGTTTTCCTATATCCCTGAAGGAAGATTGGAAATCGGTGAAAACATCATTTATGTGATCACCGAAGATGCTTCGGCAAACAAGGATACACTGCGCAGAACGGTATTGGTTGTGCTGAATAGTTCCATCAATGAATTATCCAATTATCCCAATCCTGTATTGAGTGGAACGCCGATTTCATTCGACCTCACCTATGCATCACAAATGCGTGAAGCATTGTATGCCCTCACAATTGCAGATATGCGAGGATCAATCATTCATACTTTGAAAGGAAAACTTTCGATTGGAAGAAATACGATTGAATGGAATGGAAGAAACTCTGAGGGAATACCAATGCCACCGGGTGTATATGTATATCGCTTGGATATCTCCGGGGATACTTTCATTGAACCGAGTTATGGAAAGATGATCATTGTTGAATAATAATCACAATGATTCGCAATATGCCCTGAAAGAATCGAGAATAGCTTGCCAACCGGCTCTCTGCAATTCTTCTGAATGTACCTGTTCCGGATCAAAGACTTCGGTCACTATGACCTGTTCACCCTCTTCATGAAATGTAACTCTGACCTTCCGTCCGTCTCCAAGAGTATAGGAAAGAACTGAACAGTCCTGAATCTCATCAAATGTTCCCCACAAATCGAAACTCACACTGCCATCCTTGGCTGCCATTGTATAGGTAAATATTCCACCCACCTTAAAATCACTGACTGCTTTGGGACAATGCCAATCATCCGATGCTTGATTCCAATGAATGACATGCTCGGGATTGACAAAACAGTCCCAGACAGATGAGATAGGTGAAGCAATGACTGTAGAAACGGTTATTGACATGTTGCACTCTTATTCGAAAAAAAATGCCTTATCATCGGGGGGAAGTGATGACAAGGCATGCAGCATAAAGAGGAAGTAACGGCTTGCGCCGTTGAGCGGGAAACGAGGGTCGAACTCGCGACATCAACCTTGGCAAGGTTGCGCTCTACCACTGAGCTATTCCCGCAAACCGTATCGAACGGGTCACAAATTTAGAGGTTATCCCCATATCATGCAAATACTTTTTTTAAAAGTATTCTGAATATGCCTTACGGCATTTTTCTTTCAAATCTTCCATATTTATGGTTTGTTGGAGTTCACTTTTCATTGATGTGACCTCTTTGTCAGGTATTCCGCAAGGAATGATCATGTCAAAGATAGAGAGGTCATTATTGACATTCAAAGCGAAGCCATGAGAGGTTACCCAGCGGGAACAATGCATGCCGATTGCACAGATTTTCCGCTCTTCTTGAATCCACACTCCTGTCTTCCCTTCCACTCTACCGGATGCAATTCCATACTCTGCAAGCACTTGCATGATGATATCCTCAATGCTTCGCAAAAACCAATGCAAATCCTCTCGAAATTCGGAAAGATTGAATAGTGGATATCCTATGAGTTGACCGGGATTGTGCGCCGTTATATCGCCCCCTCGATTGATGGGAATCACATCGATCCCTTGCATGGCCAGCAATGAAGAATCTACTTTGACATTTTGCTCCCCGCCTTCCCTTCCTATTGTCAGAACTGCCGGATGTTCGCAAAGAATCAAAGTGCTTGGCCGCAAGCCTTGTTGAATCTCTCGAACATACTGTTCTTGCTTCGACCATGCTTCGCGAAAAGGAATCAAAGACCAATCTTCTATGAGTATCTTCGGCATCACTGACATCCAAAATGATGCGTGAAATTACGGAATTTGTGAATTGTCAATCGGCTTGTCCCACAACATTACATATATCGTCAATCACAGAATCGCCGTTGATGGTAAATGGTATGTCAATGGAAAATGTCCCTTTTCTTTTTGGTGTGATACGCACTGAATAACTCAGAGTGCTATTCGGATTGAGATTTTTGTTCAACAGCGTATTTGTGAACAACGCATTACATGTTGAATTATCATCGAAGGTTTTCGATTGGGAAATTGAACAAGATTTTGAAGAATAATTCACGATTGTGCAAATCGCATCAAATGGCTTGCCATTGGAGGCTGAATACATGTGTATGTCAGTGACATAAATCCCTTTCTTCAAAAACACGCTCGAGGAACATATTGCAATGTGTTTGGTTCTTCCCTTTCCGGAATATGAAATTCCTGCCGTGATTTGTGCATTGATGTTCAAGCCTTGAGCAGCCGATTTGCTTCGAAGAGGAATGGAAACGCTGGACCCGGGTTGCAATGTATAGGGAAAAGGCAGTCTTGAAAGTAATTCGAATTGACCGATGTCTCCATCTGTGAAATCCACAGAAGAAATGATTGCGGACTCCGTTCCATAATTATGAATGCGGATGATGGTATCGCGGACCTCTCCAAAAGGTATCGTTCCAAAATCCACATCTTCAATCCAGACTCTGGTTCCACTCAATACCATTGCATTCAAAGGAATAAAGACATTCTTCCAACCATTGATAAGCAATGTGTCCCTGAATTGTCCTTCTGATTTGGGATTGAATCGAATGGGGATTGACTTTGAAGATCCCTGCTGAGTTTTTGGTGTCAACACAAAATGAATAGAATCCGAAGTCAGTGAAAATCCTTGATTGCCATGTTTCAATCTGAGTGAATCGACGGGTATGAAGATGGAGTCTGATCCATTTGCGAAGACAATTGTCTTCACGATTTCTTTTGAAGGGTATTCAGTCTCAAATGAGAGCGAAGAAGGCGTCAATGTGAGAGCTGAACGATGCACAGAATCTTTTGTGACCGAATCCACGATTGTTCGCGTACGATCTGCAGACACATCATTCACGGGTGTGCAAGATGAAAATGTCCCGATGATTATCATCATCGAGACACAAATGCCAATCATCATGTTTTTATCGAAGGGAAATTCTCGTACCATAGGTGATTCCTGCTTTTTGTGTGCTGAACCACTGTCCTTGATAGGAATACAATGTGCTCATTCCCTCAATCCCGCCAATCAATGTGATGGATTTGCTCACATCATATTCCATTCCCAATGTCATTCGAGCCATCGGACCGGTTTCCATGCCACCCACACCAACTCTGATGAGTGGTCGCAATGCATGATTCCCCACAAAACGATGTTGCCAACCAATGATGGCCCAAGGAGCTAGATATGTCTGATTATATTGAACGGTATAATTATTCTCCGTGCCGGTATATCGCTGAACCACGGATTCTTGTCCGGCCTCAACATAAATTGCATCTCGGTCGGAAAGATCATACTGCAAGCCAATCGATACATTATTGATGAAAGGATCAGTGACAGGGGTGACTGTTTGATCCACGAAAGAATGTTGCGCAAAGCCACGCATGGTAAGTGAAAAGGGGGAATTTGCTTTCTCAATATTGTCAATTGATGGCGTCTTCTCCACTGCTTTCGGCAGCAATGATTGATCATTCGTAGCAATGGGATAAGCATATTCCGATTGTTGCTCTTGCTTTTGTGGAATTTGAATAATCTCTTGCTGAATCATCGGGATATCATCATTGGAAGATTCCGATAACATTGTTTCATTCGTGTTAACCGTGGATGATTGAGCATTCGAAAATCCGGATTGATCTGTCTTCATGGCCGAACTGATTGATTGCCCAATATTATTGGTTACAAATGCTGTACTTGGTTTAATGCTTTGCGGAGACATCAATGATTGTCGAGCAATCGCTGTTTCGGAAATCTGTGGTGCATCTTGTTGTGAAGCAAAATAGAGTCCTGACAAAGTGGCTCCAATAACAATGTACATCAGTGGTTGCACTGCTTTCCCAAGCCATGTGGTCATTGTTTGCATCATTCCAGTGGAAACAGGATTGTTCACTGTTGCACCAATGGCAATAGCGCCAACTCTTCGCATGATGGATTCATGCATTGCTTCAGGGGGCATGATCATCGTATTGTCGATGAACTTGCGCATTGTGAAATGATCCTGCATTTCTTGTCGTAAATCCACTTGCTCGGAAAGCATCGTGAATAATGACGGTTGCATTGCTTCTGGCAATTCACCATCCATATACAAAGTGAGCATTTCTGACGGACTCAGATTTGAAAATTCCAAACTCATTGTGGTCTATTCAATGTTTATACAAATCATCAATAAAAGGCTGAAGAATCACACGGATCTTCTGCTTGGCTCGATATATGCGCGTTCTCACGATCGGCATTGAAGTCTCAACTATTTCCGCGATTTCATTGTAACTGTATCCATACATCTCTCGCAGAATCAATACTTCTTTATAATCTTCGGGTAGCATTTCGAGAGCGGTGGAAATCAGTCTTGACAATTCCTTCTGTTCATACGGAGTGTCCAAAGATGGAAACTCAAAATTCTCAATCGTGATCGTGCTCGTATTATACTTCTTTGCTTTTTCGTTCAAACACAAATTGCGAGAGATCTTCAAGAGATATCCTTGCACATTTTGAATGTCTTGTCCGGAAACACCCATTTCATAAAAACGAACAAATGTTTCTTGAAAAATATCATCGGTGGCTTGAACATCTCCCAGAATCTTTCGCACATAGGAATAAATTCTTGGGGAATGTCTCTTGTACAACATGCTCAATGCCTGATGTGCACGACTTCCTCCCCCACTGAGCATGGCATACAATTGCAAATCAGTATGCTCGGTTAGCTCGGTGGATGTTGAAGTACGGGACCTATTGAAGGATCTGTCCCTGTTCATCGTGAACATCCGCTAAAAATATGTGAATACAATCATAGAGAGTTGATTTTCAAGGATTTGTTACATTCAATCCTTTCTTGCCAATATCGGTGCGATAATATCTGCGCTGATACTGTATGTGCTCCACTGCCGAATAGGCATGGCTTATGGCTTCGCCAAGTGTCTCACCCAAACCGCATATTCCCAATACTCTGCCACCGGCCGTAATGATTGAACCATCGGATAATTCCTTGGTTCCGGCATGAAAAACATGAACTTGGGGGAATTCGGATACTTTGTCCAAACCGTGAATCACATGGCCTGTTTCATAGTCATCGGGATATCCTCCCGAAGCCATCACAACATTGCATGCGAACCCTTTTGATCTGGATTGCATGGCTGTATGATCCAAAGCTCCGATAGCTGCCGAATGAAGAAGTTTCGCAAGATCTCCCTGAAAAACGCTGAGGACGGCCTGTGTTTCGGGATCGCCGAATCTGCAATTGAATTCGACTACGGATGGTTTGCCGGAATCGATCATGAGTCCGACAAATAGGCATCCCACAAATGGATAACCTTCTTCACGCATTGCCTTGAGCATCGGAATCACAATATCATCATGAACTCTTTGCATCACTTCATCGGTGACAATCGGTGCCGGAGTATAAGCACCCATGCCGCCTGTATTTTTTCCTTGATCTCCATCCTTTGCTCGCTTATGATCTTGCGCGGGAGCAAGCAGGACAACTTCATTGCCATCGGTGATTGCAAATACGGATGCTTCCTCTCCTTTCAAAAAGTCTTCGATCACAATACTGGAACCCGCATCAGCAAAAAGACCTGAAAATATTTCATCTATAGCCTCATGAGCTTCATGATGCGTTTCTGCGATGATCACACCTTTACCTGCAGCCAGTCCATCAGCCTTGACCACGATGGGAAGCGGCCTGTCATTGACATATGCATGTGCCTCCTGAGATTGCTCCTTGGTAAATCGCTCATAACCGGCAGTGGGGATGCCATGCCTTTTCATGAGGTCTTTGGAAAATCCTTTCGAAGATTCTATTCGCGCGGCTTTCGCCGAAGGACCAAACACCGCAATCCCATGCACCCGAAGATCATCGGCCAAGCCTTTTACGAGCGGTGCCTCCGGTCCGACCACAACCAAGTCTATGGCATGATGCTTGCAAAATGCGACAATCGTGGCCGAATCATTGAGTGATAACGAATCCACGAGTGTGGCAATTGACTTCATGCCGGGATTTCCCGGGAATGCATATAGCGTGCCCAATGAAGGGGAAGCATGGATTCCAAAAGCCAGAGCATGTTCTCTACCGCCTGATCCGATGAGGAGGATATTCATGGTGATGTCCGAATGATTGTTTTCTCGCACAATTTACAAAATGTAAAAGAAGCTCTATCATGGAAACTTCTCGTTTTCATATCCGTTATATTTGGCATCATGAATATTCGCATACTTCTTTTCATCATTGCATTGCTTCCGCTTGGGGGATGTCCACATACTCTCATCAAACAAGTGGAAGAATTACGGCCACCGCCGGGCTATAAACCTGTCTATCAAGTGGCTGAAAAGTCCATCGATTCAGTACTGAAGAATGTCCCATTCTCAGCCATAAAGGCATCCGCCTATGATTCACTGCTCAGTTTGATTGAATCAGGTCGAATGCATCCCGACAGCATGATCATTATGCCGAATTCATCAATCTCGACATCAGTCATCGGCATTGATGATCGGTCCTATCCTGACAGCATTCATGTGAAACTTGCAATCAAAGATGAGCGCGGACATTTCGTGCGAGGTCTTGCAGGTCCCGCAAAACACAAGATCATCAATGCAAAAGATTCCAACTGGCGCATGCTTATTGATTCATGTTCGGTGAATCCCAAAAAGACTCCACTCTCTCAATTTTCTGTGCGAGAAATCAGCGAAGATATTCGTAAACCAATCGCTTTGTCGATGGTGCTGGATCATTCGCCTTCAATGGGTGAAACTCGGGCCAGAAAATTGCAAGAAGCAGTTCGCACCACGATGGATATGCTCACTGATGATGATGCCATAGCCGTGATCAAATTCACTTCGATTATTCATAGGGAAATTTCTCTCACAAGCAATTATGACACCTATACATCGCAACTCAAGATAGATGGTTTGCGAGGTGGTGCAAACTTTTCATTCTCAGTCAGTTTTAATGGCGGGAAGGATTCCACTGTTGATGAAAGTTATGGCGGTGGTACTGCAATCTATGATGGCGCATTGGCAGGTATCGAAGAATTGATGAAAACATCAAATCCAAGAAAAGTGATGATTGTGTTTTCCGATGGTGGTGACAATGCATCGAAAGCAGATCAAGATTCGGTTATTCGCGAAGCTCGCAAGCAGGGCGTGAATATTTATACCATCGCTTATGGTATTACCGATGAAGAACCTATGCATGCTCTCGCTGAGCAAACCGGTGGAAAGATGTATAGAATTTATTCTTCAAAAGAATTTCCTTATGTACTTGCCGATATCGTGAAAAGCATGAAGAATCATTATTTGATCAGTTATTCTCCACCAAAGTCATCGGACATCCATGGGGTCTTTGGTATTATATCACTGAGATCTGATTTGACGAGTTCTTTCGGTGGATTCTATGACAAAACGATTCTTCATGCATGGGATTCCGAAGGAACAATGCACTCAGCATTGATTGAATTCGAAAGAGGCAGTTCTGCCATTCCTTCAAGCGCGAATCAAGTGGTGCAAGATATGTTCAATTCTCTCAAAGCAGCACCGAATATGACAATTGAAATCAGGGGTCATACCGATGATATCGGTAAGGATGAAGACAATGAACAATTATCACTCTCGCGCGCACAATCCGTTGCAGGTGCGCTGATAGCAAAAGGTATTGCAAAATCCAGACTCATCATCACGGGCAAAGGTGAAAGCATGCCGCTTGCCCCAAATGATACAGAAGAATCTCGAAAGAAAAATCGCCGCACGGAATTCATCATCAGAAACAAATGATAGCATTGCTTTTCATATTGATATGCATGTTCGAACATGCCACAGCTCAACAGCCCATTCAAGTTGGCCAAAGAGGTATAGTGGATGCAATGATTGTCAATCAAGATTCCATGCGATATGCCATAAAGGTGTCCAATCCAACAGTGTTCTATGTGGATACAATCAGCATTGGTGGAATTGTGCACACATTCACTCGCATTGGAACCGACAGCATCGAGTGGATTGGAAATGAAAGCGGAATGATACGCTTTCATGGCATTGCACTTTCAGGATCAGATAGTTCTTCCGATATCCAATTACAAGGATTCAAGAATGATTCAACATACATAGACACATCACTCACCATTCGCATTTCATCGAATCAATCTCCTCTTCCCTATATTCGTTTCA
>JBJTFZ010000091.1:0-20554 GCA_046093685.1 bacterium | reverse complement strand
CCATTCAGGGTGTAAAATCAGCGATTGACACCATGCGTACCATGCATGGAAATGAAATACCCATGGGAATCACCGCTTCTTCACAACATAAATTTGCTGTAACGATACATGAGCCGATAGGCATTGTATTCGCCATCAGTGCATTCAATCATCCGCTGAATTTGATAGTACATCAAGTGATACCGGCCATAGCGGCAGGTGCTCCGGTGATAGTCAAACCCGCGAGTTCAACACCAAGGACATGTTTGACATTCATAGAAATGATACATAAGGCAGGTTTGCCCAAAGAATGGTGTCAGGCATTGATTTGCCCATCCAATTTGGCGCAAAAACTTGTATCGGATTCACGCATTGCATTTCTTTCTTTTATCGGTTCCTCCGAAATCGGTTGGAAATTACGATCGCTTCTTGCACCCGGCATGCGATGTGCATTGGAGCATGGAGGTATGGCACCGAGCATACTTGCGGAAGATATGCATATTGATGAATGTGTTGAGAAAATCGTGAAAGGAGCGATGTATCATTCCGGACAAGTATGTGTGAGCACCCAGCATCTTCATGTGCATGAATCCGCTGTTGATGATGTTGTTTCAGCACTACGAGAAAGAGTGTCTCGGCTCAAGGTTGGAAATCCGCTGCAAGCAGATAGCGAGGCCGGTCCGCTCATTCATCCAAATGAAGTCCATAGAGTGTATGAATGGATCCAAGAAGCAATGAAAAGTGGAGCACGCCTTATTTGCGGTGGGGAAGCGATGACTGAAACCATGTTCGAACCAACGGTGTTATTGAATCCACCGAAGAATGCAAAAGTATCCATCTCAGAGATATTCGGCCCTGTTTTATGCGTGCACTCCTATTCTTCAATGGATGAAGCCATCTCAATGATTAATGCATCTCCATTTGGATTTCAGGCATCAATATTTACAAAGAATTCTGATATTGCATTCAAAGTGATGACATCGCTCAATGCAAGCGCTGTGATGCATAATGATCATACTGCATTTCGAGTGGACTGGATGCCTTTTGGTGGCAGAAACATGTCAGGTTTGGGATGGGGTGGAATACCTCATTCCATCAAAGAATATTCACGAGAAAAAATGCTCGTTTTTCATTCACGGCACATACAAAGATGAGGATAGAATGAAATGTTACATGGTTCATATCACATTGCCCGATGAATTCACTCCTGAGTTCATGGCATTGATTCCTTCACAAAGAGCCTATATCAATAAATTGATGGGAAGAGGCGTGGTGTCAACCTATACTTTGTCAATAGACAGAACAACTTTGTGGGTGACGATGTTTGGTGACAGCATGCGTGAGATTGAGTCTTATGTTGACAAATTCCCTATGAAGGCATTCATGGACTTTGATATCGAAGAAGCGATGTTTCATCACAATGCCGCTCATTATGTTTTTCCAATGTCTTTGAATTGATGCCTCGACCATTTTCTCTCGAAGCGATCATCGCGCTTGGTTTGAATGATGCCATGGGTTTAAATGGTGGATTACCTTGGCATGTGCCCTCAGAATTACGCTTGTTCAAAACCATAACTGATGGACATGTACTAATCATGGGAAGAAAAACCTTTCAATCCTTGCCTGATCTACTTCCGAATCGTCATCATATTGTCTTATCCCGAACACTACCGGTACAAACGGGAATCTCTATCACGGGGAGCATGAAGGATGCATTGAAATTGGCAGAGGAATATCAATCAACAAAAGTGTTTCTCATCGGTGGAGTGGATGTGTTTGATGAAATGATTCATGAATGTGATTTTGTGCATCTCAGCAGAATCATGACATCACCCGAAGCGGATACATTTTATCAATTCAATTCTGAACAATTCAGGATTTCCCATTCCATAGCTTTTCGCGATTCCCATACGGGAATGGACATTCTATATCAAAAATATCAGAACACTATTTGAATTTCATCGCTTTTGTGGGTGAAATTCTTGCTGCGATGAATGATGGTATGAGAGTGGAAAGAAGTGAAAGCAGAAAAGCCGAACCACATACCAGATAATAATGCCATGCCTTGACAGCGATCGGAAGTGAATCGATGAAATACAAATCGGCATTGAGTTTGATGATTCCATATTGCTCTTGAAGAAAGCATATTCCATAACTAGCCAAGCATCCCAGAGTGATACCGGCCAATCCCAAGCCTATTCCCTGCAAAGAAAACATCCACATGATGGAAGAAGGCTTCATTCCGAGTGATTTCAGAATTCCTATACTGCGCGTTTTTTCAATGACGATGATCAAAAGACTCGTGAGGATATTCATGACTGCCACAATGCCAATCAGACTCAGAACAATCGGGATCGGTTTTTTTTGCAATTCAATCCAGTGAAACATACCGGCATGCAAATCATAAACCGTTTGAACAAATAAAGGATATGGGACGATGTTTTGAATGTCTTGTGCCAACATGACAATATCATATTCAGGTTTGACCATCAGTTCATAATGCGTTCGGGCATCATTCTCAGCGCCAAGCAGATGTGCTAGTGAATTCCTAGGAAGGAATACATAGAGTTCATCATATTGCGACATCCCGGTTTTATACAGTCCTCGCACTCTGCACTTGATGGTTACGGGGAGGGGAATGGAGGATCCTGAAGAATCGGAAATCATTGAAATGATGATTGCGGTATCGCCGATTGAGACATTCATAGATCTTGCCAGTCGTTCGCCAATGATGATTTCTCTTGCCGTATCATGTGAAAATGAAAAAGTTCCTTTTCGTAATTCCTTGGGTCGAGAAATGAATTCACTGTTCGCATCAATTCCCTTCAGTAAAACCCCTTTTATATCACCACCTTTTTTTCGAAAAAGTCCTTCCTTTTGCAAGGCTGTTTCAGCAGAGAGAATAGAGGGATGTTTGAGCACCGATTCAGGAAGTGGGGGAGGAATTTCGCCATTGAAAGATTGTATGCGAATATGTGCAGTGAATTTTACTGCATTGTGTTCAAGCGCTTGCTTGAATCCATCAAGAATTGCCATTGAAAGCAATAATGCCATGCAACCAATAGCGATGCTCAATACTGCAACCAAGCGCGTAAATGCAATGAAACCCCGCTTTTTCAGCGAGGTTCCAAATCTATGCGCAAGATGGATGAGTCTAAAAAGTGTCATCTCAATTGGCGATGAAGTTTACAAGTTTTCCAGGCACTATGATGGACTTCCGAATTGTGAGACCCTCAAGATGTTTTTTGATGATTTCATCATTGAGCGCAATTTCCTTCAATGCATTTTCATCTGCATCCGATGGAACGATAGCGCGTGAACGAATCTTGGAATTCACCTGCAATACAATTTCAACTGTTGACTGTTGTAATTTTTCAGGATTGAATTCAGGCCATTCAGCTATTGTGATGGAATTCTCATTTCCAAGTATCTGCCATAATTCCTCACAAATATGAGGTGCGAAAGGAGAAAGTATGCGTATGAAAGCGCTCATTGATTCATGGGATCGAACTTCACAAGCGGTGAATTCATTAACAAGAATCATCATTTGAGAAATTGAGGTATTGAAACTCAAAGACTCGATATCTTCACCAACTTTTTTGATGGTGGAATGAAGAACAAATTCAATTTCGGGAGAATCTTGATGTCCTTTCTTTACTGATGAGAGTAGTTTACCATCTTCATCTGCAATCAATCTCCAAGCGCGATTCAAAAATCTATTGACTCCCTCAACTCCTTTTGATGACCATGGTTTTGCGGCTTCCAGAGGCCCCATGAACATTTCGAAAAGCCGTAATGAGTCTGCGCCATATTGCTTGACGATATCATCAGGATTCACGACATTGCCCAGTGATTTCGACATTTTTCTTCCATCTTCACCGAGAATCAATCCTTGATGGAAGAGCTTTGCAAAAGGTTCTTTGGTTGAGACCAGTCCATGATCAAAGAGAACTTTATGCCAGAAGCGTGCATAGAGCAAATGCAATACGGCATGCTCCGCACCACCTACATACAGGTCAATTGCACCTACATCTTCTCTGTTTCCGGACCAATATTTCTCTTTGTTGGAATCGCAAAATGTATCCGGATTATGCGGATCCATATATCGCAGATAATACCAACAAGATCCCGCCCATTGAGGCATGGTATTGGTTTCAAGCTTGCCCACTTTTCCTGTTTTTGGATCATGCCAATTGATCCATGCATCAACTGTTGCAAGAGGTGATTCTCCGGTACCTGCAGGTTTGTATTCTTTTACTTCGGGCAATGTGAGAGGCAATTCATCATATTCGAGTGCGCGCTTCGTACCATCTTCGTAATACACGATTGGAATCGGTTCGCCCCAATATCGTTGTCTGGAGAATAACCAGTCTCTCAATCGGAATTGAATTCTTCCATGACCAATTCCAGATTGTTCCAACCACTCGATGCATTTCTTCTTCGCTTTCTCGGTTGGCAATCCCGAAAATGAGACCGTATTGGGATTATCAGATGCCATGGATATGGCATATTCTGTATAGGCTTGTGCTTGAACATCAATCGAGCCACCATCAAGAGGTTTTACAACCTGAATGATAGGCAGAGAGAACTGCTTTGCAAATGCATGATCGCGTTCATCATGTCCAGGTACAGCCATGATGGCACCCGTGCCATAGTGAGCGAGAACATAATCGGCAATCCAAATTTGTATTGGTTGCTCGGTTGCAGGATTGATGGCAAATGCGCCGGTATTCACGCCCGTTTTCTCTTTGGACAATTCGGTTCTTTCCAAATCGCTTTTCATGGAAGCGGAAATGCGATATTCTTCCACAGCTTTCTTTTGAGCATCCATCGTAATAACATCAACAAGTGGATGTTCAGGTGCAAGCACAAGATATGTTGCGCCAAATACGGTATCCGGTCTGGTGGTGAACACATGTACCGAATGTGTATCATCAATCTTGAAAGATATTTCTGCTCCTTCTGATTTCCCGATCCAATGCTTTTGCATTTCTTTTGTTGAAACGGGCCATTCCACCAATTCGAGATCATTGAGCAATCTATCTGCATATTTTGTGATGCGAATCATCCATTGTCGCATTGGTCTGCGTTCAACAGTATATCCTTTTTCTTTCCATTCGTCCACTTCTTCATTTTCCAGATCTGTTCACAATTCCTCGCACCAGTTGACGGGGATATTTGCGGTGTAAGCCAAACGATGAGCATCTTTATATGCTTCAATTTCTGTGGCATTGGTTATTTCGTCCGGTATAGGCAACTCGGAAATGGGTCGCGCCTTTTGGAGATTCTCATCATACCATGAATTGTAGATTTTGAGAAACATCCATTGTGTCCACTTATAATAGGAAGGTTAGGTTGTGTTCACGGAGCGATTCCAATCATAACCCAAACCAAGCAGATTCAATTGTCTTTTGAAATTTTCGATATTGGTTTCTGTTGCAATAGCCGGATGAATTCCGGTAACCATTGAATAGCGTTCTGTTGGCAAGCCGAATGCATCAAATCCCATAGGATGCAGAACATTGAAACCACGAAGAGTTTTATATCGAGCGATGATGTCTGTGGCGGTATATCCTTCGGGATGACCAATATGCAATCCTGCTCCACTTGGATAAGGGAACATATCGAGGACATAATATTTGGGCTTGGAGATATCTTCCTTGACGGCATATACATTATGCTCAGTCCAATATTTCTGCCATTTGTTCTCGATTTCTATAAATGGATAGGATGCCATGATGAGTCCATTAGTGATAAATCTTTATGCATCAAGCGATTGCAATGCACACATTGAAGCATAGATACCGCCGAGTGCAACCAATTCCTGATGTGTTCCGGATTCAACAATTCTACCTTGCTCAAAGACATGAATGCAATCAGCATCTATGATTGTTGAAAGGCGATGAGCGATGATCAATGCCGTTCTGTTTTTCAAGACATCGGCGATTGCTTCTTGAACAAGGCGCTCTGACTCGGCATCCAAAGCGGAAGTGGCTTCGTCAAAGATAAGGATTTCGGGTCGGCGAGCAAGAGCGCGAGCAATGGCCAGTCTTTGTCTTTGCCCACCGGAAAGCAATACGCCTCTATCACCGATGATGGTATCATAGCCTTCGGGCAATGCGCTGATGAAACTATGTGCATGTGCAATTTTCGCGGCTTCAATGATATGTTCGCGAGTTGCATTTGAACCGAAAGCAATGTTTGCGGCTATGGTATCATGAAAAAGAAATGCTTCTTGAGACACGATACCGAAGAGTGATTGATAGGATTCAAGCGTGAAATTCTGAATTGGGTTTGAATCGAGAAGTATGACACCTGAAGTTGGATCATATAATCGAATTACGAGATCACTCATCGTTGATTTGCCCGATCCACTGGAACCCACCAGAGCGATTTTCTTTCCTTTGTGAATATCAAATGACACATGTTCCAATACTTGTTTTGTAGCATCATATGAAAAGGAAAGATCTTGTATTGACAATGCATTGTTGAATGAAGAACATATATCATCACCATCTTTCACCGTAGGAGTTTTGTCTATGATGGAGAAGATGCTTTGCGCAGCAACCAATCCTTTTTGAATGGTTGCGGGGGTGCTTGTTATTTGCGCAATGGGAGACATGATGCTGAACAATGCAAAGAGGAATGTCATGAGCTCATGGGCTTTCATCTTGCCGGAATACACCTCATTTCCTCCGATGAACAGAACAGCACATAGGGAAATGATGGCAAGCATTTCATTGATGGCAGGCACGAGGTCAACAATCTTTTGATTTTTTATTGCTGCTCGTACATAAGTCCTTGTTTCTTTGTGGAATGACTCGCTTGCCTTATCCTCACTGCTTGTGGATTTAACAATGCGGATACCAATGAGAAATTCCTGCAACACTTGCGTCAATTGAGCCATTGCATCTTGCATGCGCAATGCATATTTCTTGATTGGAGCGGTTGTGAGTTTCACAAGAAACAAACTTCCAATGCTGGTGCTGAATGCTATGAATGTGAGATATGGTGAATAGGTGAGAAGGACGCCAAGAAACAATGCAATCTCAATTGGTTGTCTGAACAATGTGAAGAACAGTGGAGTGATTGCTCCATTCATGAGTCCCACGGAATTCAACATGAGTGAGATGCTGTCACCAACTTTGCTTTTATTGAAAAAATCCATGGACTGTGCCATGATGCGGGTGAAGAGTTGGTCACGAATGGATTTGATGACACCTTCACCCAAACGCGTATTGACATTATTCCCAAGATATTTTGCCACATTTTTCAGTGTGAACAATCCGATGATGAGGAGTCCGAGTTTGAATAGTGTTTCTGATTGTGTGGCACCTGTGACGAGATTCATCACGGTTCTGAAAAACCACTCTTTAAATTGAAAAGAAACATCTTCGGATGGTACTTGAATGATTTGCATTGTTTTGGGCTCAAACAATGCTTGCAATACGGGTTGAATCACAATGATGGTGACCGTGCTCAGGATTGAGAACAGCGTGTTCAGAAAGATTGACAATACGAGCAAGAGCTTGAATTGTTTAAGATAACCAAGAACTCGAAAGAGCAATTTCACGAATTGTCCGCGTTAATGTCTGAAATGTCTCATACCTGTCATCATCATTGTCACATGATGTTCATTTGCCGCAGAAATCACTTCGGGATCTCGTACCGATCCTCCGGGTTGAATCACGGCGGTAGCTCCGGCTTCCACTGCTTGCAACATTCCATCTGCGAAAGGGAAAAATGCATCAGAAGCCACTGCGCAACCTTTGAGATCTATTCCGGCATCTTGTGCTTTCTTGACCGCAATTCGAGCCGAATCCAGTCTGGACATTTGTCCGGCACCGATTGCAAGGGTACGGTCAGACGATGCATAGACAATCGCATTGGATTTCACATGCTTGGCAATGCGCCATGCAAAATGCATCGCCTTTGTTTCTTGTTCGGTGGGTTTGCGCTCTGTGACCACCTGCAATGCATTTTCATTAAGCAATTGCGCATCTTCATCCTGAATGAGCAAGCCTCCCGCAACACTTCGAATATGTTTGCCTGTTATTGCCTGCTTAAGCGCATCATAATTGCAGAGAAGAAGTCTTCTGTCTTTCTTTTTTGTGAGTAGGGAAAGTGCTTCATCGGAAAATGCCGGAGCGATGAGCACTTCGGCAAATAAACCATGTATTGTTTCTGCTGTCGTGATGTCTATCTCTCTGTTGAATGCAAGAATTCCTCCGAAAGGAGACACTGTATCCGTTGCAAAAGCTTTATGATATGCATCGCTCAAAGTGTCGCCAATTCCTACTCCACAAGGATTATTATGCTTTACAATCACAGTGACCGGTTCATCAAATTCCAGAGCGATGCGTGAAGCGGCATCGATGTCCATGATATTGTTATAAGACAATTCCTTGCCATGCAGCTGTGTGAAAATCGATGAGAAAGATCCATATAGCTTTGCACTCTGATGGGGATTCTCTCCATATCGCAGAGATTGATCAGTGGCATAGGAAAGCGTGAGTAATTCAGGAAATGCTATTCCTTGCTGATCGGCAAACCATCGAGAAATCATTGCATCATAATATGCAGTATGAGCAAATGCTTCTCCGGCAAGATGCTTTCTGAATGCGAGAGTCAAGCATCCACCATCTTGCAATTGCTGAAGGAGTTCATGATAATGATTCGGATTCACAACAATGGCTGTCCATTCAAAATTCTTTGCTGATGCACGCACCATTGCCGGACCGCCAATGTCAATGTTCTCAATACATGTTTCAGGATCTATGCCCGCTTGAGATATCGTCTTTTCAAAAGGATATAGATTGATGATTACAAGATCAATCGAATTGATTCCATGTTCTTGCATTGCTTTGACATGCTTTGGATTATTCAGTCGAGCCAGCAATCCACCGTGAATCTTTGGATGTAGCGTTTTCACTCTTCCATCCATGATTTCAGGAAATCCCGTGATGTCTTTCACTTTGGTTACCGGCAATCCTGCATCCATGAGAAGAGAAGCGGTTCCACCGGTTGAAATCAATTGTATTCCCAATGCATGCAGTGATTTTGCAAGATCGACTATTCCGGTTTTGTCTGAAACACTGAGTAATGCAGTTTTGACGATATGTGATTCGGGGTTCATGCGTATTGTGTATCGTGAATGATAGGAAAATTACGAAATCCACTGCAAAGAGTGGGAAGTCATGGACGACGTCGCAAACGAGCGCCATAGAAGCCGTCAAATCCATCTTTTGCCGGACACCATCTTCTGCTCTCTTCAAGCGTCCAGTTTTGTCCTTTTTCTGATGCGAGAAACTCGGCGATGCGATCTTCACCTTCGGATGGAAGAATGCTACATGATGCATAAACCAAATTGCCACCGGGCCTGACCATTGCACTATAAGTGCTAAGCAAATCATTTTGAATTTGTATCAATTCATCAATGGATGCATTTGTTTTTTTCATGAGTGTGTCGGGATTTCTTTTTAATACTCCAGTGCCACTGCATGGTGCATCAATCAAAACTGCATCGGAGGATGCCTTGAGTTTCTTGATGTCTTTTGAAGAGCCGATCACTCGTGTTTCGATATTCCATGCACCTGCTCTACGAGCTCTGCGCTTCAGTTCTTCCAATTTGTATTCATGAATGTCCATGGCTATGAGTCGACCTTTGTTCTGCATCATTGCGGAGATCTGAAGTGTTTTTCCACCTTCACCGGCACAGGCATCAATGATTCTTTGTCCGGGTAATGCTTGTAGCATGGGAGCAATCATTTGAGAAGCAATGTCTTGCATTTCAAACATGCCTTTTCTGAATACATCTGTCGTGAAGATTTTGTCTGAAGAAGAAATTTCAACACCGGTATCATTCACGGGAATTGCAATAGCCTTGATATGATGTTTTGCGAGTGCATCAATCAATTCATCTCTTGTGCATTTGAGAGTATTGGTTCGAAGAAACACTCTTGGCTCGGCAATCTGAGACATTGCGATATCATGCCACAACTCTTTTCCAATTTCATTGATGCATCGCTCATTGAACCAATCAGGAAAAAATGCAAAGATTCCTTTTTGTTCGATGATGGATTCACAGTGAGTGATCAATGCATCGATTTCTTCGGGCACATATCGAGCACGCAACTCTTCGGGAATTGTTCCACCTGCCAATGTGAACCATAATGCCACATAGTGCAAAGGCTTTGGTTCTGCTTTCCATGGTGCATGTTTCAAGATTTCCCATGTTCTGAGCATTGCATATCCAGACTCCACGATCAGTGAGCGAAGTTCGGCAGAAAATGCGCCATTTCTGAGGACATGTCTGATTGCTGTATCAGCTCTTTTTTCTTCGATGATCAAGCCATGTACAATATCCTTCAATGCTTTCAGAAGAACATGCACATCTTCTCTTTCAATTCTGGGAAGATGCAATGGATTACGGATTGTCATTGGAGAGACTCCGGAGTAAATGACCCCGCATCCTGATGTGTCCATGCATTCCCCGTTGCCCTGCCTGACAATGTAAGCGCTGCTGCTGCAAGCGATGGTAGGGAATCTGAGAAAGAACAAACATATGCATCAACATTCACGGACTCATGCACATAAGGACTCCCCAAGAGAAAAGCTATGACGGTTTTGTCTTTTCCCAAGATGTCAATTGCCTCAATGATTGAAGGATGAATCGCAATATGTCCTTGATATGATTGTGGTTTTAAGAGCAGTCCAAGTATCACTGTATCAACATCATTGATGTTTTGAGCCAATTCCAATGCTTCATCAGGCGTGATGTCTTTATTGATGAAACCAAAATCACATTCCTGCTCAAGTGATTGAGCCATCACATGAAACAATGAAACTGCTTTATCCAAAGTTGCTTGTGATTCATCACCAAGAACGGCAAATGCCGCAAATGGTTTGGAATCGGGGAGAGGAAGAACATGTTTTGGATCATGCACTCGCAATGCATTCTTTGCCATGAAAAGTGCATGCATGGCATGTTCTTCCATGACTTTACTTTCCAATGGGGGATGCAGTGTGAGTGGTTCATTCAATCCACACCATGTCTTTTCCGCAAAGATGCGTTGAACATTCTTAATGAGTGTATCTCTGAAATCAGGATGTTCTTCTACATATTTCGTTAAACCATCGAGTGCTTCTATTGCATCATCGGGAACGAGAGCAATCGTTGCGCCTGCTTTGAGACATGCTATTGTTGCTTCAGCGGATGTATATGTTTTGCTGATTGCATGCATGTCGAGAGCATCCGTGACGATGATACCATCATAACCCCACTGATTTCTAAGCATATCATGCATGATTTTTCTTGAAAGTGAAGCAGGAAGGCCTGAATCATCCAATGCGGGTACGGATAAATGTCCGATCATGATGGAACGCACACCTGCATCAATGGCGCACTTGAATGGCTTGAATTCTCTTTCTTCCAATTGTTCCAATGTGCAATCTATCACAGGCAATGCCGAATGTGAATCGGTGGATGTATCGCCATGGCCCGGAAAATGTTTGGCGCATGTCATCACGGATTGAGATTGAGTTCCCTCAATATATGCCCGAATATACTTTTCGACTTGTTCGGGCTTTTCGCCGAATGCACGGATATTGATGATTGGATTATGTGTATCTGAATTCACATCACATACCGGAGCGAAATTCCAATGCACGCCAATCGTGACTGCTTCTTTGGCAATAAATGCAGCAGCTTTTTTTGTTGCATCGATAGACCCCGATTGCATCATCGCCATTGCATGTGGCATGTCTGTCCCACCTTGCAAGCGCATCGGAAGACCATGCTCATAGTCTGCACTGAATAGAAGGGGTATGGAAGATTGCTTTTGCAAATCATGGAGAAGCAATGTGGTTGCATCTGCTTCGCCCTGAAACACGCAAAAACCTCCGATTCCTCTTTGTATGAGTGCGGAAACTTCATTGCGCAATGCTTCTTGATCAATATAATCACGCGGTACGAGTCTCGGCATGATGCATTGAGCCGCCAATTGTTCATTGGACAATGTATTGGGATCGGGTAGCATAGTATTCTTTGGGAAATGATGGCAAAGATAACCATTTGCCGATGGTAAGGGAATCAGGAATTATTGATTACTTCGCGAGCGGCAAATTCGCCGGAAAGAATCACAAGCGGAATACCACCACCGGGATGCGCGCTCCCACCGCAATGATACAGATTGCTGATTCGAGAATCCTTGTTCTTTGGTCTGAGGAATGCACTAAACATGGAATTTGAAGATGAACCATAGAGTGAACCACCCGTGGCATGAAATTCACTTGAGAAATCATCCGGATTGATGATGAATGGTTCATCGTCCATATAAGTGCGAATGCCCGGTAGAAACCGCTCTATCATGGAGAGAATGGATTCTTTGTAAGATTCCGATCGTTGGGGGGTCCACTCACCGTCGATGGAAGTCGGAGGAGTGTTAACAAGCACAAACCAATTTTCTTTTTCATTTCCCGATTGCGTTTCATCGGTTCTGCTTGAAACGCTGATATACACAGTCATTTCTTTTGGAGCCGCATGTGCATTGAATATCGTCGTGAATTCTTCTTGATAAGTATCTGAAAACAGAACTGTATGATGAGCCATGGAAAATGGATTCGATTTCATGGGCATGAGCATGACAAATCCCGAAGTTGAAAGATCGGGTCTTTTCACATTGTTTCGTGAAAGCAATTCATTTTGAGCATGAAACACATCAGTATTGGAAATGACATGCCTTGACTCAAAGACATCATTTTTGTCCGTGACAATCCCAATGGCTTTTTTTCCATCTGTTTGTATTGACTTCACATCGGTTTCAAAATGAAACATGACACCCAGCTCCAAACATCTTCGATAAAATGCTTCTGCGATGGCATAGATTCCTCCGCGTGGATACCAACCACCATATTCAAACTCTATGAATGGAATCACCATAAGCGTGGCAGGGGCGAGAAATGGCGAAGATCCATTATAGGTTGCAAATCGATCGAAGAGCTGAACAAGTTTTGGATCAGTGAATTTCTCGGCATTGAATGCATGAAATTTCTGCATGAATTTCATTGAAGGGAGAGCGGGAAGCACTGAGAGATTTTTACTTTTGATGAATTCCTTGAAACCATCGAATGGATTGAACAAGAATACATCTTTTGTTGCATGGTACACTTTGCCGGAATGTGCTAGATATGCATTCATTTCCTTCATTGCTTGTTTTCCAAACACACGCTCGGTTTCTTCATTTCTTTTATAAGGATCGGAATGACAATCATATTGCTTCCCATCCAGCCAACGATAATGACAAATGGGATCAATGGAAAGAAGCGAAAGATAGGAGTCAAGTTTTACACCGGTGCGCTCAAATGCATCGCGCAAGATGAAAGGCATGGTGATGAGTGAAGGTCCGGCATCGAAAGTGCAATCGGAAAAGTGAACCCGGCGCATTTTGCCACCGGGTTCTTTTCGTTTTTCAAAGACATGGACCGAATATCCTTTAGAGGCCAGTTGCATTGCAGCATTCATGCCACCAATGCCGGAGCCGATGATGATGACATCACTCTTCATCGATGTTGATCCGTTTTCTTCGGGTGGCTTTCTTTTGACTTGTCACATGCTTTGTATGCAGGCGCTCTTCTTTCGAAACTCTAGTCGGCTTGGTGGACTTACGAACTTTGGGTTCAATAAGAGCCTTTTTGATCATTGCTTTTAATTTTTTGATTGCTAACTCTTTGTTTTCAAGTTGGCTTGCACCGTTTTGCTCAGTGATGACGATCAGTCCATCCTTGTTGACTTTTGTATCGGGAAATGCCAATAATCTCAATCGAGCTTCCGGGGGTAATTCATTGTGAACGAATACATTGTAAATGAGTCGTACTTTGGACTCCACCTTATTCACATTTTGCCCACCCGGACCGGTTGAGCGAGCTGTTTTGAACATGAGCAATTCTTCGGGAATGCTGTACTTCTCATTGATGCGCAATAATTTCTGATTCATGATCGAACTCCTTTTTTTTTATTGATCGCTATGAGTGAAACCAAAAATGCTACCGCAAATTCCTCCCATGATATGAGCAAATTGCGAAATTGTGTCGGGTTTGAACGATGCAAGAAACTCTTTGCCGAGAAACAATGCAACGATGATGATGAATGTAAGAGGGACATGTCCGCTTTTGATGTTTACGAATGAACTGAGCAAAATCAGCATGAATACAATTCCGCTTGCTCCAAGCAAGCCTGAATTCATGAAGAATATTGCGATGATGCCCGTGATGAGTGCGGTAATTGCAATCATTGTGAGCATTGTTCTTGATCCGTATTTTTCTTCGAGCAATGGACCAATCAATAAGATCAATGTCACATTTCCGAAGAGATGTTCCCAAGAGGAATGTCCGAGAACATGGGTGAACATTCTAAGATAACTCATCGGATTCATGAAACCTGATGGCCATGCAGTAAAAAAGATTGTCGTTGATGCACCTGCGGTCAATGAAGAAATCATCATCACTGCGAATGCAATGAGTGAAAAAGTGAGAATGACCGGAGAATTATAATCTATCTTCATTATTCTTGTGGTTCTATTTCCAAAACATTTCCATTCTTGTCTATCACGCCCCATTGCCCTTTCTGAAAATCATACTCTTCATCAAATACATCTACATCTGATTGAGTGGAGTCCAAATTCACTCGCATTTTTCCATTCTGAAAAAATCCATAGTCAAAACCACAGCATCCTTCATCGATGGCGCCAAATGAACGAGCGATTGCCCTTTCTCCTTTTGTGTTGATGAACATGACCATGCCCTTTTTTCTGACTGCGGCAAGGCCTTCGCTGAATCTGTGTGCCTGATCAAATTGTGGTGGAATCGCCCAGTTGCCGGCATGATTGATATATCCGAATTTGTATTTGTCATGTGCAACACACAAACCTTGATGAAATTCCGGAAAATAAAATGTGGCGGCTCCGCCGAGTGTTCCTTCGATGATGCGATCAAATACTTTTCTTCCATTTTTATCAATGAACAAATAGTAAGAGTTTGTTGAATCAATGACTGCGCAAACACCTTCCGAAAAGCGAGGTCTTGCCCCTCCATCGCCACCATAGATTGCGGGAATTCTTACATTCCCTTTTCTGTCAATAAATCCAAAAAGGTTGTTTTTTCTGAATGAATACATTCCTTCGCCGGCAAACCACAAATCAGGATGAGAATATGGAAGGATGATTGTTCCCGTTGAATCGATGATTCCACAGAGTTCATTGGAGTCACAAATGATTGCATATCCATCTTCAAACTCAGAGGCATAATCAAATTGCTGAGTAAATGCTTCTTCTCCCGAAGGAAGAACATATACATAATGTTCGCCATCGATAAGTTTGGGTTGCAGATCCTTGGAAGGATATCCTTTTTGTTGAATGCCACATCCTGTGAGCACCAACAGCAACAATCCTAGTAAGTTCGTAGAAATCATTATTCATCCACATAAAGCGGTACATATCGAAGCATCAATCACAAAGGAATATTTCCATGTTTTTTCCAAGGATTTTCATCGACTTTTGATTCAAGTATGGAAAGTGCGCGAATGAGTCTTGTTCGAGTTTCCGAGGGTTTGATGACATCATCAATATATCCTCTTTCCGCTGCTGCATAGGGATTGCAGAATTGTGCATTGTATGCCGCTTCGAGTTCTGCAGCTTTTGCGACTTTATCTTCAGCACCATCGATTTCTTTTTTTAAAAGAATCTCAACAGCACCTTTTGCTCCCATCACCGCGATTTCCGCTGTGGGCCATGCAACATTATAATCGCCACGAATATGTTTTGAATTCATGACATCATAGGCACCGCCATATGCTTTTCTGGTGATGACTGTTACTTTCGGAACTGTTGCCTCGCAGAATGCATACAACAATTTTGCTCCATGCCTGATGATGCCTCTCCATTCTTGATCGGTGCCCGGAAGAAATCCGGGAACATCCTCAAATACCACAAGTGGAATATTAAAGCAATCGCAGAAGCGGACGAATCGAGCGCCTTTGATTGAACTATTGATGTCGAGCACTCCGGCCATTGAAGCCGGCTGATTGGCCACGATTCCGACAGGTCTTCCATCGAGCGTTGCAAATCCAACAACGATGTTTTCAGCATAGTCTGCATGGATTTCATAGAATTGCGACTCATCGACAACTGTCTTGATCACATCTTTGATGTCATATGGTTGATTCGGATTCTCGGGGATGATTGTGTCCAGCCGAGTGCAATTTCTGTCTGACTGATCTATGGTTGGCACATGAGGCAAACCGGATGTATTGCTGGACGGAAGATATCTCATCAAATCTCTGACGCGATTCAGTGTATCGATTTCATCATCGCAAGCAACATGTGCAACACCTGATTTTGATGCATGTGTTTCCGCGCCGCCGAGTTCTTCAAAAGTCACTTCTTCATGCGTAACGGTTTTCACCACATTGGGTCCCGTTACAAACATGTATGAACTCCCTTTGGACATGAAGACAAAGTCTGTAATCGCAGGAGAGTACACCGCACCGCCGGCGCATGGACCGAGTATCACGCTTATCTGCGGAATTACACCGCTTGCCAATGTATTGCGAAGAAAAATATCAGCATATCCTCCCAATGAAACCACGCCTTCTTGAATGCGAGCTCCACCGGAATCATTCACACCAATGATTGGCGCACCTATTTTCATGGCCAGATCCATCACTTTGCAAATCTTCTCGGCATGCGTTTCCGAAAGTGATCCACCGAATACAGTGAAGTCCTGAGAGAATACACATACGGTTCGGCCATGTATGCGACCGGTTCCCGTAATGACTCCATCACCAAGTGGACGATTTTTTTCAAGTCCAAAATTTGTGGAGCGATGCCTTACGAACATGTCCATTTCTTCAAAAGAATCAGGATCTAGCAGGATCTGAAGTCGCTCCCTCGCGGTTAATTTTCCTTTTTTATGCCTCTCGGCTATCTTTTGTTCGCCACCACCCAGCATGGCTTCTTTTCGGAGGGTTTCCAGCAACTGAAATTTGTCAGACATAATCAAGTATCCATTGTGATATTCCTGCATGCAATATGCGAAATTCGGGGGAGACCCTCCAGAATTGTCATAATGGTATTATTCATGGCTTGATTTTTGAGGGTATTAATGCTCATTCCCTGGCAACTACAATGAATATGTCTTTTGAACAGGCAATTCGGGAATTTCTTTCGGCATGTGAATTGCAGAAAGGATATTCACCCCATACGATTGAAACCTATCGCTTTGCGCTGATGGAGTTTTTGGACTATTTTATGTCCGAGTATGGCGTAAAACCTGAAATTAATGCCATAGAGCCGGCAGATATACGACCTTTTCTCGGATATCTTCATGATCGAGGTTTGTCCAAGAAGTCGCTCAGGGTAAAAATTTCGGCTATAAAATCATTCTTCAAATTCGCTTATCGGCAATCGTGGATCGATCGCAATCCCGCAGCGATCGTCTCCACGCCGAAAGCGGAGAAGAAATTACCATCATTTTTGCAGCCCGGAGAAATTGAATCATTGATGGAATCATTTGATTCATCCACGCCCGGCGGTGCTCGAAACATAGCAATAGCGGAATTACTCTATAGTTCGGGTTTGCGGGTGAGTGAACTCATTGAGCTTCCAATGATGAATGTGGATGTTCATGCAGGAACGGTGAGAGTGATTGGAAAAGGAAAAAAAGAACGCATCGTGCCGATGGGCATGAAGGCCATTGAAGCAATCGAGGCATATCTTGCTTTGAGATCGAATTTGACTACTCTGAACACCGCCCAACCTGAAGGGAAGGTGTTTTTAAGCGATAGAGGAAGAGTGATGAATCCCTCTGTCGTTTATAGAATAATTAGAAGAGCGATGAACCCCGTGACGGAATCACCGCAGAAAAGTCCGCATGTTTTGCGCCATACATTTGCAACGCATCTGCTGGACAATGGTGCGGACATCAGTTCCGTGAGTGAAATGCTCGGACATAGTTCTTTGTCGGCCACACAGGTGTATACACATGTGTCCGTCGATAGATTGAAACAAGCTTATCGGAATGCACATCCGAGAGCATAATTGAAAGGTAAGCATGAAAATACATGAATTCGAACATGGACTCAAAGATCGTGTAGCAATCGTAACGGGCGCAGCATTTGGCAATGGTAGTGCTTTTTGTGAACGATTGGCCGAAGAAGGTGCCATAGTTGTGATTGCTGATCTTGCAGATGCAACAGAAACTGCCGAAAAAGTTCGTCAAGCCGGAGGAAGAGCATTGACCGTAAAGGCCGATTGCACCAAACCGGAAGATGTGACAACATTGATAAATGCCACGCTCAAAGAATTTGGAACGATTGACATTCTCGTACACAATGTTGGCTTATATGATGAAGCTCCTCTGGAACTCATCACGCATGAACAATGGAGTGCAATGATGAATATCAATCTCACAAGTTTGTTTTTGGTGACGCAAGCTGTGATGCCTACCATGAAAGCCAATAACTTTGGTCGGATCATAACACTATCATCAAATACGGTGTGGCTTGGTACTCCGTATTTATCACATTATGCTGCAGCAAAAATGGGTGTGATCGGATTCACGAGATCACTCGCATCAGAAATAGGCAAACATGGCATCACAATCAATGCAATCACTGTTGGCTTGACCGCTACACAAAGACCTGCCGATGTACGATTGTCAAAAACAATTCTTGAACATATTCTACCCGAACAAGCAGTGCATCGTCCGGATGAACCGGAAGATATTGCGAATCTCGTTGCATTTCTTGCACTTCCTGCATCCGGAATCATAACAGGCCAAACCATCAATGTTGATGGTGGTGCCGCAAGACATTAATTCATGACATCTCTCTTCAAAGAAATATCGAATCTTGCCACCGAGCAAAGAAATCAAAGGTCAAGTGACATCGATCTCATGAGCACGATGGAAATATTGCAATTGATCAATAGTGAAGATGCAATGATTGCCGATGCCATAAAAGAAGAATTGCCTCAGATTGCTCAAGCTGTGGACATCATTACCAGACAATTCAAGATTGGTGGACGGCTTCTCTATGTGGGTGCCGGAACAAGTGGAAGACTCGGCATTGTTGATGCATCGGAATGTCCTCCAACTTTTGGAACTGAACCCGGAATGGTTCAAGGAATCATTGCCGGAGGTGAAAAGGCAATCTTCAAAGCGCAAGAAGGTGCGGAAGATTCACCTGAACATGGCGCACAGGCATTGATTGATGTTCAAGTACATAAGAATGATGTGATTTGTGGTATTGCTGCTTCAGGAAGAACACCATTTGTGCGTGGCGCTTTGGACAAAGCAATGTCCATGGGATGTCACACAATTTTGGTGACCACTAATTCCAGAGAACAATTGCATGAACTCGGAGTGAATGCGGAAATCGTCATTGCTCCACATGTCGGACCCGAAGTGATTGCAGGATCAACACGCATGAAAAGTGGTACGGCGCAAAAAATGATTTTGAACATGCTCACAACAGCATCGATGATTCGTCTCGGAAAAAGTTATGGAAACATCATGGTGGATTTGCAATTGACAAATGCGAAATTGCGAGAGAGAGCAAAGCGCATCATCATGGAGATTGCCGATGTGGATTATGATACAGCATCAGATACGCTGGACAGCGCACAAGGCCATGTGAAAACCGCACTTGTGATGTTGCTTGCGGATGTGGATGCAAGAACAGCGCAAGTGAAATTGCAAGAAGCCGATGGATTCATCAAAACAGCATTACAAGGATAATACAGTGAAGAAGAAACAATTTGCACCAAATACACAACAATTACGAAGTGCCTTGAAATCACATCGATTGGAACATCTTCATCAGAATACGAAGATTCTCTGCACGATGGGACCGGCAATTGCATCTCAAAATAAAATCATTGAACTCGTATTGGCCGGTGCAAATGGTTTCAGACTCAATATGTCTCATGGATCGCATGAAGTGCATCTTGAAAATATCAAAATCATTCGCTCTGCAGAAAAGAAGCTCGGTATATTCCTGCCAATCGTCGCTGACTTGCAAGGACCCAAAATTCGAGTGGCAGACTTAAAGGATGAAGTCATCGAACTTGTGACAGGTGATAGTTATGCCATTGCAGACAGACAGCGTTTGAAAAAGCCCGGTTCTTCAATTCCCAAAAATTTTATTCCTGTTGAATATCCGGAAATAGCGAGTGATGTAAAGAAAGGTGATGTTCTTCTATTTGATGATGGACTCATGAAAGTGACCGTAACAGCAGTCAAAGCTCCATTCGTTCATGTTACTGTCATGAATGGCGGAATTCTCAAGTCTCGAAAAGGCATTAATCTTCCGAATGTAAAAGTGAGTCAACCATCAATGTCCGACAAGGATAAAAAAGATGTGAAATTCGCTATTGAGCAAGGTGTGGATTATGTGGCATTGTCATTCGTCCGAAAACCTGAAGATGTGCTCCACATAAAAAAACATATTGCAAAACTTGGCGGCAAACAATGGGTGATAGCCAAAATTGAAAAACCGGAGGCTGTGAAGAAAATTGAAGAC
>JBJTFZ010000090.1:0-3684 GCA_046093685.1 bacterium | reverse complement strand
CGTGGGCGTGCGTGAGAAAAATCCACCAAGATTGGAGTTCACATTGATCTTGAAACCAGAGAATGGTTCAAAAGGAAATGTATAGGTGATGAATGAACTTGCATTGAATGCACCACTGATATTGATTGGTCTTGTGAGCTGCGCTCCATTGCCAAGACGAATATTTCCGGGAAGAATGGTGTCACTCGTGGCAATGATTGATTCGGTCGATAATTTATCATCAATCAGTGTGAGCGATGCCATAGTGAAAAAGGCTCGACCACTCATCATGGAAAATGTTCCATAATTCCCGCGTATTTCATTGTTGATTTCTTGCACGAGATTTGAATTACCTGTGGAAAGACGAATGGGATCAGTATTGTCAATCACATCCTGCAATTGCGACAATGAAGGTTGCTGAGTTGAAACACGATAACTCAAACGGGCATTGCTCGTGAAGCCATCACGCATTTGATAGGAAATATTGGGAAGCAGATTGTAAAATGTTCTTGATGTTGCGAATGTAGTGGGGAATGTTTGTTCAACATTCAAGCGAGCAATTTGATAATCAACACCAACGGAGATATTTGCCGCTTGTGAGAGATTGTATTTATAGGTTATGCCGGGTCTTTGCGTTGCATAGGTCGAAAGCGCATTATTCGACAAGCGAGGATTCAGCAAAGAATACTCACCGGTATTCACATTGAAATCATAGATCTTTTTGTCATTGGTGTTTTCATTGTATGCATAATTATAGCTCAATTGCAATTGACCATCCTTATGCAGATTCTCAGTGAATGCAAGATTTGTGGATGCATTGTATCCATCACCCTCTGTAGGCATGTCTTGTCTTAGCGTGTCGGAAAATGACTGCGTGATCGAACGATAAAAATCATTGATTGCATTGTTTTTTCCTGAACCGATATTATTGTTCGCCGATACTCTCGCCGATGCGGAAATGGTACGACCTTCCGTCTCAAAGCGATGTCTATAGGACATATCGATGCTTCCATTAAATCCCGTATTCTCTGAATCGGTTGCTGTATTGGACGCATTCACGGGAATGGAACTCTCATCGAATGTGCTATTGATGGAGCGAACCGAGCGTTCGGTTGATTGCAATGTGAGTCGTGGTTCGATGGAAACTGAATTCATTGAATCTATCGTCCAGTCCATGCGGACATTGAAACGATGATTCCCTGTGAGTGAGGAATTATTGTTTGATTGGATATTGTTTTGCGTGGATGTGTCACCAAGAAAATAGAGTCTGTTCACATCTTGATTAGTTGCATTGTCACTATAGTTCACAAAATAGCTGCTCGTCACGCTGAGTCCTTTCGCCCATGAGTCGGTATAATTCACGCCAAGTCCATGTGATTGGGTAATCCCATCACTTTGATTCACCATGAAATCTCCGGCTCCACTTCCTCCACCGCCGCCCATCCAGCGCATACCGCGGGATCCACCGCCCATGCCACCGCTGAAAGCACGCATCATGGAACCCATGCGTTGCATCATTGGATTGCTTCCGCCACCCATCACACCAAGAATATCCTGAATGGAAAAATTCTGTTGATTGATATTGTTTGTCATCCCAATGATGGAAATTCTTGAATCCTTATTGAAGATATTGATGGTCCCACCACCGGTATAGCGATCTTGATCGCCATAGCCGGCATAGAGTTTTCCAAATTGACCATTTTTCTTATCGGCTTTCATCACGATATTCAAAGTCTTGGTTCTGTCTCCATCATCAAATCGTGTGAATGCAGCTTGATCACTCATTGCATCGAATGATTGTACTTTGTCTATTACTTCAGCAGGCAAATTTTTCAATGCGGCTGCGGGATCACTACCAAAAAATGGTTTTCCATCCACAAGCACGCGACGGACCTGCTCGCCTTGTGCTTTCACTGAACCGGATGCATCCACTTCCATTCCGGGAAGTTTGCGCACGAGATCTTCCGCAGAAGCATTTTTATCAGTCTTGAAAGCATCTGCCGAAAATTCCGTTGTATCGCCTTTCATTTCAATGCGTGTTGCAACTGCAGTAACTTCCACTTCATCGGTGAGATATCCTGATTCTCCCAAACGAATCGTACCAATCTTCAATGTGTCTTTACCGGCAGACACCGTGATTGACTTCGCATATTTTGCATAGCCGATGGATTGTACGCTGAGCGTATATGTTCCGGGTGATACATTTTTGATGAAAAAGATGCCGGATCTTTCGCTAACACCACCGGCAACAGGTTTGCTTTCTCCGTCTTTCAGGAGGGCGGCACGAACACCGGGAATTGGAGATTTGGATGAACTGTCGACCACGATTCCCCGAATGACAGTGTTTTGACCAAAAAGTGAAATGCTTGTGAAAAGGATAATCAAACTAAAAATGAGCTTGCGAGCAATCATGATGTGCATTGAAAAAAGTAAAAAAATACGACCAGCTATAAACGTATAACGCAAAATCTTAGTGAAAAGTTGCCTGTAATCAGCAAAAAAGCCGTCTCGGGGACGGCTTTTGATCACAATTTGTGAAAGATCTCTTTATTGATTCCGGTTGTCCTGAGGATGATGTCTTTCGACACACCTTCGGCTTTCAATCGGGCCGCTATGGCTTCTTGGACATTTCTCGGCTCATACTCATTCTCAAGAAGTCTTTCGATATCGGGCGAACGATCATGTTTTTTTGAACCTTGACCCTTCAAAATGGACTGCACGGAAGACCCAGCCTTGCTGAGTCCGCGAGCATCCTCAATGTGTGGTCGCTCTTTCTTTTGCGAAGGGTAAGGATGCTCACCACCTTGAAATTGAGGAGTGTTTTTGAATGCCTCTTCAACTGACATGGATTTGATTGTGTCTTTCCCAACAATCTTCTTGATTTGTCTGAACACATCTTGTTGATCATTTGAGCAGAATGAAATGGCAACGCCAGTAAGCCCTGCTCTTCCTGTTCGACCAATTCTGTGTACATAGGTTTCCGCTGCATCGGGCAAATCATAATTCACCACATACGGCAATTGCTCAACATCGATACCACGAGCCGCGATATCCGTTGCAACAAGTACGCGTGAACGCTTTTCCTTGAAGCGATTGAGCGCGCGCAAACGCGAAGATTGCGTTTTGTCACCATGAATCACTTCGCTTGGAACACCTTCTTTATTCAAATCTTTCGCGATGCGATCGGCACCATGCTTTGTGCGTGAGAAAACGAGCACGGCAGTCATGGGCAATGTGTCCATCAATCGAAGCAGAAGATCGATCTTCTTTTTTCTATCGACAAAATACACCAATTGCTCAACCGGCTTTGCACTAGAAGAAATTGGATCTACAGCGATGCGCTTTGCATCATTGAGCATGTCTTTTGCAAGACGCTCAATCTCCGGTGGCATCGTTGCACTGAAGAGAAGTGATTGTCTTTTTGCAGGCAAGGCATCGATGATGCTGCGAATATCGTGAATGAATCCCATGTCCAGCATGTGATCCGCTTCATCGAGCACAACGATTGAAACCGATGCGAGTGATACAATGCGTTGATTCATCAAATCGAGCAATCGACCGGGGGTTGCCACGAGGATGTCCACGCCATTGCGTAGTGCTTGTTGTTGTTTGCTTTGAGCAACGCCACCATAAATGACGGTATTGGTCATTCCGGTATATCGACCATAAGCAGTAAAACTGTCACCGATTTGCTGAGCGAGTTCT
>JBJTFZ010000089.1:0-14652 GCA_046093685.1 bacterium | reverse complement strand
GTTTAGCAGATCACCAGATAAAGCTCGACGCATTTTGCCCTTTGCTCAGGATTTCGTCAAATGGACCGGAGAATTGAATATCTCCACCGAATGCATGGAAAAAATCAATGGCTCACATGCAGTCATTCATTTGGCAGGAGAACCGGTTGCAAAACGCTGGACGGATCAGCAGAAGAAAGAAATTTTTGAAAGTAGGAAAAATGGTACGGCAGGTATCGTAAAGGCAATCGGACAAGTCCCCCAACCACCCGCGTTTTTCTTCTGTGCATCTGCTATAGGTTTTTATGGTTCTGATGGAGGCGATTCCATCTTTACCGAATTCTCAGAAGCGGGTACAGGTTTTTTGTCCAATGTGTGCATTGAATGGGAAAAGCAAGCATTGCAGGCAAATGAATTCACGCGAGTTGTCATTGGAAGAATTGGCATAGTGCTTGATCCACGAGAAGGCGCCTTGGCGAAAATGTTACTTCCTTTCTCTTTGTTTATTGGCGGTAAGATTGGATCAGGAAATCAATGGATGTCCTGGATTCATCCTCAAGACATTATCGGTTTCATCATGCATGCATTGGAACAAACATCTGTTCGAGGAACATTCAATCTCGTTGCTCCGGGTGCCGTTACAATGAACAGATTCACCGAATTATTGTCCGCCATACTACATAGACCTTCATGGCTACATGTGCCGGATATTGCTCTGACCATTTTGTTGGGCGAAGGCTCTGTGATTGCAACCGGTGGACAGCATGTTCTTCCGCAAAGGACCATCGAATCAGGGTATCGATTTCAGTATACGGACTGTGATCAAGCACTTCGTGATTTACTCGCCTGATATACAATGAAAGTAGACAATCACAACATAAGACCAAGTATTTTGATTGCTGCCGGCGGAACAGGCGGAGATTTGTTTCCTGCCATGGCCATCATTGAAGAATTGCGAAATATGATTCCTAAAATCCATATTCACTTTACTGGGAGTCCGGACAGAATTGAATCTCGTTATCTTCCAAAACACGGCTTCCCATTCTCTCCGATCATGAGTCTTAGAGGATTTCGCGGGCTTTCATCCTCAATTGCACGATTGCCATTTACATTGTCCAAAGCGCTTCTTGAAGTACGAACAATCGCCAAAAAGCATAAACCGGATTGCATTATTTGCGGAGGAAATTATATCTCATTTCCTGCTGGTTTATATGCGATTTTTTCCGGAATACCTCTCATCATCATTGAACCCAATGTTCGGCCCGGAAAGACGAATGCATGGCTTGGGAAATATGCCACTCTCATCATTACTGCATTCGAAGAAACGCTATCTTTTTTTGGTTCTTCCGTTAGTAGCAGAGTTTCGTATTGCGGGAATCCGCTTCGCGCCTCTTTTGTAAACAACACTCCATCACGAGAACAAGCTGCAGCATCTTTTGGATTGGATCCAGAGAAAAAAACGGTGTTTGTATTCGGTGGATCACTTGGAGCACGGTCTATAAATCAAGCCATGATTAAAATCATTGATCGCTTGTCCGAGCAAGACATTCAAATCCTTTGGCAGACCGGAACGGATTTCATCATCAATAGGTCTCTGCCAAAAGATGTGCATATCACACAATTCATAGATGATATGCCATCCGCATATGCACTCGCAGATTTGATTGTATGCAGAGCAGGTGGTGGAACCATAGCCGAACTGGCTGTATGCGGCAAACCTGCGATATTGATTCCGCTTCCGGGGTCCTCGAATAATGAACAGGCGAAAAATGCCGAAACATTATATCAGCATGGAGCTGCAATTGTGATTGATGATGCGGCACTTTCAACCGAGCTTGAATATGCAATGGAGCATTTGCTGAAAAATCCCCATAAATTACAAGAAATGAGTACTCATGCTTCCAAGCATGGAAAGCCAAATGCAGCAAAAGAAGCCGCTTCACTCATTGCCAAGATCATACAACAAAAAAGTTCTCGTCCCTGAAAATCCCATCATTATCTCCCCTTTCAGATAAAAATGATAAAAATTGCAGCCATTTTCCTCGGAAATGTCTGATTTTGGCACAAAAGTGGAATAGTTAAAGTGTTGAATTTCATCACATTATCTGAGTCAGGCATGAAAGGCATGGCCATGGGCAAAGTATCAAACAAATATTTCGGTAATTATTTCAAATTCCTTCTTGGAATGATGATTGCCTTTTTGGGATGCACATCTCAGACTTTTGGACAATCAGATCAGGTCCGCGGTGCACTTCAGGAACTTGCAATGGGTAATAGAACCAATGCAATGAATGTACTTCTTGATTTGATCATTGAATATCCTGAAGATCCGGGAGTTGTATTTTTACATGCTTCTTTGTTGAAGAACAATGCAAAAGCAATCCCGATGTACAAAAAGATCGTAAAAGGGAAACCTGATTCTGAATGGGCCGATGATGCACAATTCCGCATCATTAGTTTTTATGCAAATAAGAGAGATACCGTCAAAGCTCGTGAAGAAATGCAGAAGTTCCGCATCAACTTTTCGAAATCTGAATTATTACCCGAAGCTCATGAAATCTTGAGATTGGTTGGCGGAGCAGGTTTACCGAAACCCCCTGAAACAAAAAGTAATTCAAATCAGATAAAAGATAAACCTGTTGAAGATGGATTGATTGTCAATCAAAATTCCGCAATGTTCACCCTGCAGGTGGGGGTTTTCAAAACCAGGAAAGCTGCAGAGGAAGAATATAAAATGTATAAAGACAAACGCATGAGATGCGAATTGTCTGAAAGAAAAATGCCTGATGGAACGATGCGATATGTTGTTACGATTGGAGAGTACAGTTCAAGAAAAAATGCGGAAACCGCGGTGCCCATAGTTCGTGATCAATGTAATTGCACACCGCTTATCATTCAAAGAAATAACCCATGATAAAAAAGCTCTCTTCATGAGAGCTTTTTTAATGCACTCTCTTCCCCATTGACCATGTTTGTTCCACATGGTTCACCCCGAAAAGATACACAATATCAGCATAAGAATTTGTGTCAAGAACGACGAAGTCCGCGCTTTTACCCACTTCGATGCTACCACATTCATGTTCCCTGCAAACTGCAATAGCACCATGTAAAGTTGAGGCAGTCAATGCTTCTTCAATGCTCATACCCATGTTCATGCAAGCAAGCGACAGAATCATTTGCATATTCGGTGTAAAGCAAGAACCCGGATTGCAATCACTCGCCAAAGCTACAATGAGTCCATTCTCAATCATTGTTCGGGCCGGAGCATTCGGAAGCCTCAAAGTGTATGCAGTGCCGGGTAGCAAGGTTGCAACAGTGCCTGAATTTCTCATGGAAAGCATTCCATCTTCAGAGCAGTACAATAAATGATCAGCAGAGACAGCATTCATGTTCCCCGCCATTTCTGCGGCACAAAATGCAGACAATTCATCTGCATGAACTTTCAACTTGAAACCTAATGATGAAGCAGCTTCAAGTATGCGGATTGAGTCTTCAACGGTGAAGTATCCGGTATCCGTAAACACATCGCAGAATTCGGCAAGACCCAGCTCTTTGACCATGGGAAGCATTTCATTGATCAAAAGATGAACATATCCATTATGATCTTCTTTGTATTCGGGTGGGAAGTCATGAGCTCCCATGAATGTACTTATGATGCGAATCGGCACTTCTTTTCGAACCATGTCGATTGCCTTGAGCAAAGCGATCTCAGATTCCGAAGACAATCCATATCCGCTTTTCATTTCGAGTGTCGTGGTTCCATGAGCAATTGCTTCATGAGCAAGCATTACACCTTTTTCCGCAAGTTGTTCAATCGATGCATTTCGTACCGATGATACGGTTTTCAAAATGCCACCACCTTCAGAGGCAATTTGTGTATAGGATACTCCACGCAATCTTCTTGCGAACTCATCGGAGCGATCCCCTGCAAAAACACAGTGTGTGTGGGAATCAACAAAACCCGGGAGAATTGTTTTCCCGGAAATATCAATCACTGTATCAATTTCTGATTCAAAGGGGATATTGGAATTCGGACCAATCCATTCCACCGTGTCCGTGCAAATCATGGCAGCATCCCTAATCAAAGAAATATCATTCATTGCCCCGAGAATATTCCCCCTCATATTCCCTTTCTGAGAAATCGTGATGAGTTGTCCAATATTCTTGATGAGAGTCCTTTTCATGAAATCATGATTTCCATTCAATGTCATCAATTCCAGCTTTTGCATTGGCATATCTTGCCGCAACAAACAAATAATCGGATAGTCTGTTGATGAACCGCAAAACAGTTGGATTGATCTCTTCTACTTGCTTCAATGCAACGATCGCTCTTTCTGCCCTTCTGCACACAGTTCTTGCAAGATGAAGATGCGCTCCGGCAGGAGAGCCACCGGGGAGAATGAAGTTTTTCAGCGCAGGCAAATGTTCTTGATATGCATCAATCCACTGTTCCAATTGGGTGACATGATCTTCGGAAACGGAAGGTGTTGAAGATTTTACCGATGCATCCTGAGGCGTTGCAAGATCGGAACCAACGGTGAACAATAATGATGAAATCATATTGAGATGTTGTTTCAATGTTGAATCCACATCGAGCGTCAACACAATGCCAATCACCGCATTCAATTCATCTACTGTTCCATATGACTCGATTCTTTCGGAATATTTTGTCACGCGTTTACCTCCAAATAAACCGGTTGTTCCATCATCGCCTGTCTTGGTGTAAATCTTCATGATCTTCCTTTAAGAATTGGTGTTTAATCCCAGTGCTTTCTCGGCAGCGGTAAGTGTTTGAGACATGAGCGTGCTGATGGTCATCGGTCCGACGCCACCGGGAACAGGTGTATAAGCTGAAGACATCTCAAATGCATTCGGATCCACATCTCCGATTCCGCCGGGATGATAACCCGCATCCACGATAACGCAACCGGGACGAATCCATGATGTTTGAACAAATGCAGGTTTGCCCACCGCCGCGATGAGAATATCAGCCTGACGAACATGTTGTTCAAGTTGCTGAGTCCGTGAATGACAGATGGTCACTGTGCAGTCTTCATTCAATAACATGGCAGACATTGGTTTTCCGAGAATCGGACTTCTTCCCAATACCACTGCATGTTTTCCTTTGAGCTGAATTTCATAATGCTTGAGAAGTGTCATGATACCGGCCGGTGTAGCCGATCCATATGCTTCACTACCCATGGACATTCTGCCAAATCCCAAACAGGTCACACCATCAACATCTTTTTGTAATGCAATGGCATCAAAGCATCTGCGCTCATCAATATGATGTGGCACAGGATGTTGTAACAATATTCCGTGAACATCGGGATCCTCATTCAATTCATGAATGATGGATTCCAATTCATCAGTTGTTGTTTGCTCGGGTAATTCAATTGAACGGGAATCCATTCCGATTCTTCTGCAAGCATTTCCTTTCATTTTGACATATGTAGCACTCGCAGGGTCATTACCCACTAGTATCGTGGCAAGAATGGGAGTTCTTCCCGGTACATGTGCCAGCAATGCGGATGTTCTCTCTGACAGTGAGAGTTCAATCTGTTTTGCAAGAAGTTTTCCGTCTAAAATCAAGGGATTCATCGTGATCCGAGAAATAACTTTTTCAATTTAACCAATTGATTTCAATCACATTGCATGCTCGGTGGCTATCAAAAGCTGAATTACATCACCTTTATTGACGGCATTCAATCCAACTGCTTCCAAACATGCGGGTAGGAAAGTGGAGGAGGCTGCGGGAATCTCGGTTGATGTAACACCATGACGGATCAGAAGAGGATGCTTGGAAATATTCGTCACCAAGGTTGCTTTTCCTTTCATTTCGAGTAAAAATTCCTCAATCCCAAGAGTCACTTCATCAAGAAGAAAATATTGTTCTCGTATGAGCGGCTGTATCTTTGTTCCATCCGGCAATATGATTGGATCATGCACGGGATACGGAAAACAACCGGCACCCGGTTTGGTGCATTGCAATCCCTTTTCGATGTGCAATTCTCGAGGTTTCCCGTCCAGACCGGGTCTATCCCAGTCATATAATCTATAGGTGGTGTCACTTGTTTGTTGCAATTCATACAGCATGATGCCCGGTCCGATTGCATGCACAGTACCCGCCGGAACATAAATGATGTCACCTGACTTCACGGGGAGAAATTCCAAACAATCCTTTGGTCTATGTTCAGAAATAGAATCTGCATATTCTTGAACCGAATGATTCTCTTTCAAATCATATTGAATACAAGCACCTTCTTCTGCACGAAGAATATACCAACATTCAGTTTTTCCGCGTTCTTCACCTTCCAATATTCTTGCTAAATGATCATCCGGATGCACCTGAACTGAAAGCCATTCATTTGCATCAAGAATTTTCACAAGCAGAGGGAATTCCTCGGCAGCACTTTTTCCAATCATCGATTGAGGATATTCTTCAATCATCTGTTGCAATGTTTTTCCGGCATGTTTTCCGTTCTTAATTACATTTCCTGAGAACACCTCCCATGATTCACCAATCAATAAGTTCGATGAACTACCATATTTCCACTCATGAATGGAATGTCCTCCCCATACTTTTTCAAGGAGTTTCTGTTCAAACAAAAGAGGATACATAGTCATGGTTGATTCAAAAACATTCTCGCAGCTGAATTCCATTGCGAGAACAAATGGTAATGAAATGAGAAGGCCTATCTGTCCAGCAACCTGAATTGCAATACAGAATGCCTTCCTTCTCTTTTATCAAGGGAATATGTGTATGTCCGCAGAATACTGCATGAGCACTTTTCTTACGGGCATATTCAATTGCGGAGTCTGCACTTGATTCAGACAATTGCAGCCATTTTTTACTGGTTCGTTTAACCCATCTGCTCAATTGCTGTTCTTGGGAATCCACTTTTTGTAACAGTAGATACAGATAAGAGGCAATATCGGTCAATCGAGTATTTTCTGTTATGAATGAATCGAATTGATGTCCATGCAATGCAAGATATGTTTTGCCATTGCTGTTCCAGAGATATTCCTCGAGAACTTCTATGCCAAGCAAATGGGAAAGCACCTCGGCCACGCCATCATGATTGCCAATCACCCAAATCACATGTGCATCTGACTTATGTCCGGACATTTTTCGGATATACGACAAGAATTTCCAATCACTCTTGCTCAATCGCTTGAAATTCAAATCATCGAATACATCGCCATTCAGTATAAGTTGTTTAAAACGATAGTGCAATAATGTGTCCAATAATTGCTTCGATCGGGATACCTCCGACCCAAGATGTATATCAGAAACGATGATGGTATCCACTTCTTCAAGTACGTCCGATTCCTTTTCCGTGAAGTCTTCAATCATAGTTATTGACAATAAGCGTATTCAATGATGGTGCAAATATACTTTGCCACTTCATTTGGAAAGCAAAACATTATCATTTGATATACCGCATTAGGAAGTCAGAGACAATCCAATCAATGAAAACAATGCATACCATGTCAACACAATACCTATTGCAATGATTGAACTCACCAAGCCATATCGTGATTCAATGTTGGAATATCCAATCATTGCATAGGAAGCAAGTACATAGGACAGTATGGAAAAGATATTGATCCTTGCCAAGATTGCGAACATGAATGGATTTGCGGAGGGATCTATACATATGCCAAGATGTGGCCCCCATCTGAGTGATCCAAAAGCAAATGACAAAATCCCTGTACACAATATTCCAATAGCATATACACCTGATCCATATGAAGCCATACCTGATATTTCATAGAGCTTTTTGCTTTCTTTTGTCAATGCCCAATGGATGAGCCAAAGGACGAATCCAAAAGCGAGTATGCCCACAAATGAAGAGGCCAGAGTTGATAGTAAAGCTTGATCAAATGGAAGTGAAGTGAGAGTTGTTGCTTGTTGTCCCGGACCATTCTTCATCCATGGTTTCATCATCGCAATATTTTCTTGTATGAGTTCAGGGCTTTGCCGGTGGAGCCATGTAATGCATAGTGTCGCCAATGTTTCAAGCATGCCCGCAAACACCATCGACTTCAAAGGCTCGGAGTTTCCATCCAAACCGACTTGATGTGGATGCTTGACGATCTTGACAAATCCCTTCATCCAAGAATAATCAACACTCATGTCGGCCTCTTTTCAAGAGATTTCATGTCAGATGGCAAAGCATCATTGATGAGTCCATGCACCCTATTTTGCAATGCAATTTCCTGCTCTTTACTCATTCCGTGCACTGGATCTATTTTGGGTAAAATTGTAACTGTCACTGAACCCGAAAAGAAACGCAATTGATCTTTTGGCATGATCACTTGAGCGCCAACGATTGCAATTGGAATAATTTGTTTTTCTGACCGTGAAGCAAGCAAGAATGCCCCCCTTTTGAATGGACCCAATCTTCCGTTTTTGGACCGGGTTCCTTCGGCAAAGATAATGACTGATTCACCGATGCTGACTGACTTAACAGCTTCTTCAATACCTTTCATTGCATCTCTTGCCTTCTCTCTTTGGATCCCGATATATGGTGACGCGGCAAGGCTCCAGCCCATAAATGGGATGCGTTCGAGATTTTTCCGATACATGATGCGTACTGTATCCGGGATTGTGGCAAGAATGATTGGTATGTCGAAATAACTCGTGTGATTCACAACATAAATTCTGCTTTCCATTGGATAGAGGTGTTCCATTCCGGTAACCTGCACTCGAACACCGGCACATTTCAACAATACGGAAGACCATTGTCTTGCACAGATGAAATATGCTTTTCTCATCCCGCTCAATCCCAATGTCAATGCAAGTATTGCATAGAATATCGTTACGATGACAATCATGGTTGATCGCAAGAGATATTCGATGAATGAGAAAATTTTTTTCATGAAGGAATCATTGAGAAGCATTTGCCTGCGTGAGAACCTCAGATGAAATCACGCCATCTCTCAAAGTGATGATGCGCTCTGCCATTCTGGCCACATCCATGCTATGTGTTGCTATGAGCAAGGTGAGGGATCGTTCTTTTCTGATTGAGCGTATGAGTTCCAATACGGCAATGGTATTTGCTGAATCCAAATTACCGGTTGGTTCATCGGCGATGATGATTTCAGGATCATTCATCAATGCTCTTGCAATAGCTATGCGTTGCTGTTCACCACCGGAAAGTTCGGAAGGGCGATGTTCACAGCGATGCATCATGTCTACTTGGCCGGCCAATGTCAATGCTTTATCCCGAGCTTTGGACATGGACATTCCTGCAATCAATGCAGGCATCATGATATTTTCCAAGGCTGTGAATTCAGGAAGCAAATGATGAAATTGAAAAATGAAGCCGATATATTTATTGCGGAGTTCAGCGGATTTATTTTTCTTCAAAGTATTTTGAGAGAATGTCTCACCGGAAATTTGATAGGAGACATCTCCCCCATCAGGCACATCAAGCAATCCTAGAATATGCAATAAGGTGCTTTTCCCGGCTCCCGAAGGCCCCATGAATGCAATGAATTCTCCGTGTTCAATCGACAATGAAATGCCTTTTAGAACAGGTGTATCCCGTTCAGCATGCATTGAATACGATTTAACAATAGAGTCAGCAACTATGATACTCATGTCAATTCCTAAAATTGCCGTAATACCCGCATGTCATTTTCATATAAAGCTCTGATGTCATTAATCCCGGTTGAGAGCATCGTGACGCGCTCAATACCGAAACCGAATGCAAAGCCGGAATATACTTCAGGATCAATTCCGCAATTGCGCAATACATTGGGATGCACCATTCCACAGCCACAAATTTCAAGCCACCCGGAATATTTACATACCTTGCAACCTTTCCCGGAACAGAGATAGCAATTGATATCCACTTCTGCGCTTGGTTCCGTGAATGGGAAATAGGATGGTCTGAACTTGAACTTCGAATCATTGCCATACATCTGTTTGGCAAAGGAGGTAATGGTTCCCTTCAAATCGGCAAAAGTCACGCCCTTGTCAATATACAATCCTTCAACTTGATGGAATTCCGCAAGTGAACGAGCAGTGACCTCTTCATTTCTATAGACTCTTCCCGGCATGATGGATCTGATTGGAGGCTCATGATGTTTCATCATGCGAATTTGCACGGGGGAAGTATGTGAACGCAACATCACATCTCCTGCAGGATCTTCCACAAAAAATGTGTCCTGCATATCACGAGCAGGATGATCAGGAGGAAAATTCAATGCCTCATAATTATGATAATCATCCTCAATGTCAATCCCTTCAGCAACGGTGAATCCCATTCCGGAAAAAATCTCTATAACCCTATCAAGAGTTTGTCGAACGGGATGGATGTGACCAATTGCGGGTATTCTTCCGGGAAGCGTAACATCGATAGCTTCAACACCGGTATCTTTTTTCTCAATAGCTTGTCTGGCAATTTCGAAATGTTCTTCCATAAACTGCCGAAGTTCATTGAGCACTTTTCCAATTGCGGGTTTTTCTTCTTTTGGCACGGAACGCATACTGTCTATCAAACCTTGCATCGTGCCTTTTTTAACCATGTGCTTCAAACGAAATGCTTCCAAAGAGGAAGAATCCTGAATTGTTTGGAGATCTTTTTCAATCTCGGCGCGCACTTGCAAAATTGTCTCAATCATCGAGAAATACATTCGAATAATTCATAAAAAAAGGCGTTCCGGAGAACGCCTCGAACATACGGAAATCACGAAGATTATCCAATCGCCGAACGCACAATCCGCTTGAACACGGATGGCTGATTTGCGGCAAGATCGGCCAATACTTTGCGATTGATGGAAATATTCTTTTGCTTGAGTGCATGCATCAAGCGTGAATATGTTGTGCCATTCAATCGAGCGCCTGCATTGATGCGGATAATCCACAGTCTGCGGAATGTACGCTTCTTATTGCGGCGATCGCGGTATGCATAAAGCAAACCTTTCTCGATGTGATTTTTGGCAATTGTCCATACTTTACTTCGCGCGCCCCAATAACCTTTGGCAAGTTTGATGAACTTGCGGCGACGGCGATGCGATGCTACTTTATGCGTGGAACGTGGCATGATGCCCTCCTACATGTAAATTGTTTAAAAAAGCGGTCAAAGGGGAGCTTCGCGACTATCCCATTGAACCAACCATGCATTCACAAGGAATGCAGTGCGCCTATCAGCGCAGACACAACAAACGCTTGATGTTTTGCTCATCGGCAACATTAACGAGTGCCGCTTGACGCAAATTACGCTTGCGCTTTCTGGTCTTGTGTGTAAGAATGTGATTCTTGAAAGCACGATTGCGACGAATCTTTCCGGATCCTGTCGGCGTAAAGCGCTTCTTTGCACCACTATTCGTTTTCATTTTAGGCATTGAACACACCTGAAATTGTGAAAAAATCGACATGACTTCATGCAAAATCATGCCCCATCAATTATTATTCTCCATCGGAGGATTGTTCTTTTTTCGGCTTCTTGACCGCCTTTTCAGGCGCAAGAATCACAGACAATGTTCTACCCTCAGGATGAATCGGCTGATCAATCTTGGAGCAATCTTCAAGCGCAGTCACAAAACGCTCAAGCAATGCCAAGCCAATTCCCTGATGCATGATCTCACGACCTTTGAACATCACGGTTGCCTTAACTTTATGACCTTCACCAAGGAATTCACGCGCATGTCTTGTCTTGAAGTCAAAATCATGGGTATCAGTGCGCCATTTGAAACGAACTTCTTTCAATTGGGCATGATGCTGTGCCTTCTTGGCCAATTTTTCTCTTTTTTGCTGTTCATAGGCAAACTTTCCATAATCGATGATTTTGCACACCGGAGGAACTGCCTGCTGAGCAATTTCAACCAAATCCTTTTCACGCTCATAAGCCAATTCAATGGCTTCACGAGTGGGCATCACGCCAAGCATGACTCCCTCTTCATCAACAACTCTCACTTCCGGGACGCGAATCTCTTCATTGATCCTGTTCTTTCTCTGCTTTTCAGGCATCGGCTCTCTATCCCGAGGACCGCGAGGACCGGATGGCCTTGGACCGGACATCGGTGGTCTTGGACCACGAAAGCCTCCTGCCGGAGATGAAGATTGAGGACGCGAAGGTCCACTGCCTTGAGTGGGCCTGTTCTGGGATTCACCTGCCCCTTTGTTCGATGATGTATGTTCCAAATACTACCTATGAGATGATTCGTGAATTGTGATTACAAAAGGCAATCACGGACTTTTCAACGGCCTGCAAGTTACGAAAAATCCGCGGCATAATACCTATTGAAATCTCGAAATACAGCGTGAATTGTGTAGTTTTGTGAAGAATTTTTGAAAAATTTGACCAAAAAGAGCATTCGATGAGCGCACAAACCCGAAATGATCAAGAACAAAGGCGATTTGAGGAACTGCATGAATTGCGTAGCAAGGGCATAGAACCATATCCTCATACCTATGAACGCACCCATTCTTCAGGAGAAATTCTTTCTCATTTTTCCGATGAACACCCCGAAACATTATCCGATGTATCGGTTGCAGGAAGAATCATGGCCATTCGGAAAATGGGTAAGGCTACATTTGCCACGCTGCAAGATCAACAGGGTCGTATTCAAATCTATGTGAAACAGGATGAATTGCCTGAGTTTTACGATTGCATCAATCTATTGGACATTGGAGACATCATTGGAGTCCGTGGCTATGTGTTTCGTACGCGCATGGGAGAAATCAGCGTTCATGCTCGAGAAGCGCAATTATTGACAAAATCCCTTAGGCCCATTCCCATCGCCAAAGAAGAAACCGATTCGGATGGAAACAAAATCGTGTATGATGCATTTTCCGACAAAGAATTGCGCTACCGCAAACGATATATCGATTTGATCGTAAATCCAAACATCCGACATGTCTTTGAAAAGAGGTCGCTGATCATAAGCGCCATGAGACGATATTTTGATGATAATGGATGGATGGAAGTTGAAACACCCATTTTACAACCTTTGTACGGCGGTGCTTCGGCAAGACCATTCATTACACATCACAATGCACTTGATTTCGATTTATATCTTCGAATCGCAATCGAATTGTACTTAAAAAGACTTATTGTCGGTGGATTTGAAGGCGTTTATGAAATAAGCAAAAATTTCCGCAATGAAGGAATGGACAGAACCCATAATCCCGAATTCACCATGATGGAAATTTATGTTGCATATAAGGACTATTATTGGATGATGGACATGGTGGAAGATCTCTTCAAAGCCATTGCAGACAAAGCACTTGGGAAAAGAGAAATTACCGCCGGAGAGCATGTGATATCATTTGATCAACCATTCAGGAGAGCCACCATGTTCGATCTCTTCCTGGAGCATACGGGAATGAATCTTCGTGGATTGAATAGAGCGGAATTACTGCAAGCGGCTCGATCACTCAATGTGGATATTGCAAGTGATGCGACCGCCATGAAAATTCTTGATGAGATTTTCTCTCAAAAAGTTGAACACCATTTGATTCAACCTACATTTGTGATGGATTATCCCGTTGAAATGTCTCCTCTTGCAAAGGCACATCGCTCTGAAGAAGGACTCGTGGAACGATTTGAATTATTCATCAATGGATATGAGTTCGCAAATTGTTTCACCGAACTCAATGATCCAGTTGATCAGCGCAAAAGACTCGAAGAACAAGCCCGTGACAGAGCAGGTGGAGATGAAGAAGCGATGGTGCTGGATGAGGATTTTCTTCAGGCTATAGAGGTAGGCATGCCTCCCACTGCAGGTCTGGGAATCGGTATAGACCGACTGGTGATGTTGCTAACGGGTCAAGAATCGATACGCGATGTTCTCTTCTTCCCTACAATGCGTCCGGAAGCCTGATCAACCTTTCCGATACATTGCAAATGAAGCAAGACCTATTCGTTGCAGAAAATGCTTGAACGAAACAAGCAATACACCGAAACCATACACGGAACTTCTATAGAGATTGATGCTGGAAGCTTCAGGAAAATATTTTGTGGGACATGTGATCTCACCTATGGAAAATCCTGCATAAATGATTTGCGACAGCATTTGATTGTCGAAAACAAAATCATCTGAATTTTCTTCGAGTCGAAGCACTTCAAGAACTTCCTTGGAGAATGCTCTGTATCCGGTGTGATATTCGCTGAGCTTTTCACCGACCAAGATATTCTGCACAAGTGTCAGCAAACGATTTGCAATGTATTTGTACAATGGCATTCCACCTTTTAAAGCACCTTTCCCCAAAATGCGAGATCCTAAAACAACCGGATATATTCCTTGAGCGATGATGCTCGCCATTGCTGGAATCAAAGTAGGTGTGTATTGATAATCGGGATGGAGCATGATCACAACATCAGCCTTCAATTCCAATGCTTTTGCATAACACGTTTTTTGATTTCCACCATAGCCCTTATTGCTTTCATGTTTGATCACATGCTTGATTCCAAGAGCTTTGGCCACCTCGATGGTATGATCTCTGCTCGCATCGTCCACAAGAATGACTTCATCGACGATGTCAAAAGGTATTTCACGATATGTTTGTTCAAGGGTTTTTGCCGCATTATATGCAGGCAAGACTACCACAATTTTCTTTGAATGCAACATGTGTCGTTTCTGTATTTTTCACTGAATGTCCACGCAAAAATAGAGTTTATGCAACAGCAAGAGAGAAAAATCACCACAATCCTCAAG
>JBJTFZ010000088.1:0-6448 GCA_046093685.1 bacterium | reverse complement strand
GACATAGACATCGCAATAAGCCCGATGCACGGCAAGAACGGCACTCATCTCCGGCTCTGGACAATCTGGAGAAGGAGATTGATTCCATTGACAAGCAGCCGAATCAACATGCTGAACGCAATACCCAGTTCAAGAAACATCATGGGGCAAAGCCGTTCATCAGCATCGTGATTCCACTGCTCAATGAAGAGGAATCCCTAAAGCCATTGCATGATGCATTGGAGGAAGTATTGCCCGGAATGAGTGGCGGACACTATGAAGTGATTTTCATAGATGATGGATCAACAGATTCATCCTTTTCCGTGATTCGCAAGATTCACGAAAAAAACAATCGGTATAAGGCAATTCGATTTCGAAGAAATTGCGGTAAATCTGCTGCTTTGGCCGTAGGATTTGCTGCAGCAAAAGGACGATATGTATTCACCATGGATGCAGATCTCCAGGATGATCCAAAAGAATTGCCCGGTATGCTGGCAATGCTCGAACAAGGATATGATCTTGTTTCCGGGTGGAAGAAAAAAAGACATGATCCATGGCACAAAACAATTCCTTCGCGTTTTTTCAATTTTGTCACCTCTCGCATGAGTGGAATACAACTGCATGACTTTAATTGCGGTTTGAAGGCATATCGAAAAGAAGTTGTGAAAACTCTGCAAGTGTATGGCGAAATGCATCGCTATTTACCGGCGCTGGCTCATTGGGAAGGATTCAGAGTAACGGAAGTGCCAGTATTGCATCATCCCAGAAAATACGGACATTCAAAATTCGGCTTCAGCAGATTCTTCAAAGGCTTTCTTGATCTGCTCACTGTCATGTTTACCACTAGATATGTGAAAAGGCCATTGCATCTCTTCGGAACGGTTGGTTCCATCATGGTTCTCATCGGACTTGCCGTCAATATCTATCTAACGGTTGAATGGGCCATGGGTTTGACGTTCTTAAGCCAAAGGCCATTGGCATTGTTCGGAATAGCAATGATCATCGTTGGCGTTCAGCTGATTTCCATGGGCTTGATTGGTGAACTAGTTGTGAAAAATTCACTTGAGACCACCACATACGGCATCCGTGAAACTCTCGAATAAACTCACTGAGGTTACAATTTCATGAAACATATCGTATCAATAATTCTTGCCATGATGTTCATATTTCCTGCAAAGGCTGATGGGCTATTCGATGGCAAAACCTCATTGGGTTTTGGAATCACAACATTTCTTCTGAATGGAAGCAATCCCGCGAATCAAAAGATATTCCCCAAAGAAAGCGAAGGTGCAATTGGAGGAGGATTTCCAAATTGGCAATCCGGAATTTCGCTGAAAGGTACATTGGGAATTGACAAGAACAACAATTACCGCATTCCATTCGGTTTGGATTATTATATCATGAACGGCGTGCAAAGATTGCCCGATAAATTTTACACCATTCAGGCTAGTCATACCATTCATGTTCCAACGGTTTTTGCCGGATTTGAATATGCATTTGCAGAACTTCCTTTGGCCAATGCAAAAGCATTTGTCGGACTCGACCTTCGGCTATCCATGATTACATCCTCCGAACTTGAAGTGTTTTTGAATTATGAGAAAACAGATTTCCCTGATACCACACGGTATTTTGGAAAACAAAATGCTTCCAGACTCGGCTCATCACTCAGAGTAGGTATTGAAGGTGTTGTGGAAGATCGTTGGTCTGTGAACATCTCTGCTGGATATACCGCATTCAATCTACTCGGAAGAGATAATGCAAGAGGTGAATTATTCACGCCATCCTCTCTCTCGGAATCTGTTGAATCCATCATCGGCGGAATCATGACCGCTGTTCTCGTACAATACACTCTCTGACTTTCTGAAAGTCCATTGTTATCCAAGACTGAACACACATGACAGACACCACAAAAGAGTATGCCTTAGAATTTCCTGAACTTCCTTATGAAATATGGCCCACCGGTCAAACGGTATCAAAAGCCGGATTGGGAACCTATCGCATGGCTCTTGGAAATGATGCGCAAGCACTCGCACTGATGAAAGCAATTGCAAGTGGCATCAATCTCATTGATACATCAACGAATTATTCTCTCGGTGCCAGCGAATCTTTGATTGGCGAAGCCTTGAAGGCATTGGAAAATGATGTCAAAAGATCGGACATTGTCATCATCACCAAAATTGGTTATCTGCAAGGACCTTTGCTCGAACAGGCAAAACAGCGTGAGAAAGACGGCTCTCCATATCCTGACATGGTGAAAATTTCCGATGATGTTTATCATTGCATTCATCCGGAATTTCTCAAAGAGCAATTGCGAGAAAGTTTGAATAGAATGTCAACACCGTATGCAGATGCTTTGCTTCTTCATAATCCTGAGTATTATTTCAAGGATCCTGAATTAAAGAAAGACATGTCATTGGAGGAGAAGCGGGATGCCTTCTATATCCGTATAAAATTGGCATTTTCATGCATGGAAGATATGGTGAAAGAAGGGAAGATTTCATATTATGGAATCTCTTCCAATACATTCCCCTTTGAATTCGATCATCCCGAATTTTGTTCGGCTGAACGATGCTTGGAGATTGCTCAGGAACTTTCAGACAATCATCATTTTAGAGTGATTCAATTTCCATTCAATCTGGTTGAACCTGAAGCTGCCATTTCGCTCAATCAAGAAGATGAGTCACTTACCCTCATAGAATTTGCCAAAAAACATGATCTCATCACATTGGTGAATCGTCCACTCAATGGTGTTCGTAATAATCAATTGATCCGTTTGTCTGATACACATTCTGCTCAATTGCCCAATACTGATGAACTCAAGAAGGAAATTGAGAGCATATCTCATGCATCGTTTTCTTTTGCTCAAAAAATTGAGGCACTTGGGATAGAAGATCAAGAATTGAAAAGTATTCTTGTTGCTCACATCACGGCAATCAATGCTTTGCAAGTGCAATGGAATACCTATAAGTCCATTGATGAATGGATTAAAGTTCGGGATGAGATTTTAGGAAAAATGGCAAATGCTTTAACAGCCATCAATCAATTGGGAAATCAATCCATTTTGCAATGGACAATCAATGTGGCGGGCCTCACAACGAAAATCGTGAATAGCATAGGTTCATATTATGCCACAATCGCCAATGAGGATTTTAAAAGAAATGGATATATCCGAACCGTTATTGAAAAAGCATTTCCAAAAGCATTCACCGACTTGCCTCTTTCCCAAGCCGCATTCAATGCCGTGAGAACAGTGGATGGAATCTCTTCTGTGCTCATCGGTGCAAGGTCTGTTGAATATGTTGATGATGTATTGCAAGCATTGCAAATGCCTGTTCCTGAATATGATAGAGCGGATTGGCTCGGAATGAAATTGCATTGATGGAACCGATGGTTTTGTCGAATCGTTGAAACCCGTTCTGAATCTATCAGAGCAATATGTTCGAATTGTAATGATTCGCCTTTTTATGCACCTATTTAAAGCTTATGTCTTCATCCAATGAATACCGTTATTTGTCCGACATCAATCTTCCTGCTGATCTCAGGGCATTGCCGGAAACCGCTCTACGAGATGTAAGCAATGAAGTGCGTGAGTACATGGTTGATACGATAACCAAAGTGGGTGGACATTTCGGGGCAGGTTTGGGTGTTGTTGAATTGACGGTTGCATTGCATTATGTGTTCAATACTCCTCATGATAAAATCGTTATTGATACCGGTCATCAAGGCTATCCACACAAAATACTCACAGGCAGAAAAGATCAACTTCATACCATTCGTCAAAAAGATGGTCTTTCCGGATTTCTGAAAAGAACCGAAAGTGAATATGATGTATTCGGAGCAGGCCATGCAAGCACAAGCATCTCGGCAGCATTGGGATTGGCAACTGCGAGAGATCTCACCGGTGATGATTATCGCGTGGTTGCCGTGATTGGTGATGGTGCAATGACAGGTGGGATGGTCTATGAAGCAATGAATAATTGCGGTGTTCAAAATCGTGACTTGCTCGTGATCTTGAACGATAACAATATGTCCATTGCTCCAAATGTGTGGGCACTCAGCAATTATTTCTCGCAAATCTTTTCATCACCAACAGGTACCAAACTTCGCTCTCATATTTGGGATATTGCCGGGAAAATTGATACCGTGGGTGATCGTATTCGGAAAGTCGCGCATCAGGTTGACAATGGACTGAAAGCTCTGCTCACTCCCGGTATGCTGTTTGAGGCTTTGGGGTTCAATTATTTTGGTCCGATCAATGGTCATAATGTAAATAACCTTGTGACCATGCTTCGTAATTTGAAGGATGCAAAAGGCCCGACTCTTCTTCATGTAATCACGCAGAAAGGGAAGGGATATGCTCCTGCAGAGCAGGACAAACAATTTCTTCATGCAATTGGCAAGGTGGACAAAATCACCGGCAAATCGTTCCCGACTGCCACACCCGCGAAGCCTGCTCCGCCTTCCTATCAAAAAGTATTTGGCGAAGCAATGACGGAATTATGCGCCAAAGACAATCGCATCGTGGGAATCACCGCTGCAATGCCTGATGGAACTGGTCTTGATATTCTAGCAAAAACATTTCCCGAGCGAGTGATTGATGTCGGTATCGCTGAAAGTCATGCCGTAACATTTGCCGCCGGACTTGCATGTGAAGGCATTGTTCCAGTCTGCGCAATTTATTCATCATTCTTGCAAAGAGCATTTGACAATATCGTGCATGATTGTGCAATTCAACATTTGCATGTGGTGTTTGCTCTGGATAGATCCGGACTTGTAGGAGCGGATGGCCCCACTCATCATGGTGTATTGGATCTCGGCTACCTTCGCCTGATTCAAGGAATGATAGTGATGGCTCCGAAAGATGAACAAGAATTGAGAGACATGCTCCATTCTGCGGTATATGAGTATACAAATGGACCTTCTGCCATTCGATATCCACGAGGTAATGGAATAGGCATTGCACTTCGTGAACCACAAAGCATACCACTCGGAAAAGGTGAAATCCTCAAAAGCGGACAAAGAATTGCGCTTGTCGGAATTGGTAAAATGGTGAATGAATGCATGAAAGCATCGGCATTGTTGGAAGAACAAGGAATTCATGCAACGGTGGTCAATGCTCGATTCGTAAAACCTCTGGATACAGAATTATTTGCCGAACTTTTTGCCAATCATGATATCGTCATGACAGTCGAAGATGGTCAAATACAAGGAGGTTTTGGTAGTGCCGTAGCAGAATATGCTGTTGAAAAGCAATATCAAGGCAAACTTGTTGTTCACGGAATTTCTGATGAGTTTGTGGATCATGGTACCCAAGAAGAATTATTGGCTGATTTGGGTCTTGATGCGAAAGGCATCATGCAAATGGCTATGACGATATCATAATCCTTGCTTCTATACTCATTATTTAGATTGATGTTCACACCAAGTGAAGCAATTTTTCTCCGGTTTACCCTCTTCATTTACTCTTTCTACATTTTTATCCTACCATTGAGCACCGTGCTCAACATTATTCCCAATAAGAGATAATCATCTCAGTATCCCATTATTCACTATATTCTCGTCGAATAGCCTTCTAAACCTGTGAAATAATTAAGCTTGTAAAGTTCCTTGCATAGATTTCAGAAGTAATCGCATGCATGATTCCATTTATACATTAAGTATGACATTAAACCATTTCTATGAGGTTGTAATGAATTGTTGTAAAATCTTTTTGCTATGTGTTTTGCTGCTCTTGGCGAGCATATTCACAAAGCAATCAGCAGTTTCGCAGGGAATGCCCCGCACTTTGAGCATTCAAGGTGTGCTTTCATCCTCCTTTGGCGCCAAGCCGATGGCAGGTAAGCAAGTATTTCGAGTAGGAATTTATGAATCACCACTCGGTGGTTTGCCATTGCATGAGCAAATCGACACCGTGCTTGTCGGTGAATCAGGATTATATCAATTCTCCTTGGGCGGAATGAAGGGTCTTCCCCGTTCTGTAAAATTCGACAAACCTTATTTCATTGATATTTCTGTCAATGGCGAAAAACAAAACATGCGCATCCCATTGCAATCAGCAGCCTATGCCTTCATGGCCGGAGCGGTTGAGAATGATGTGGTGGGTGTTGAGCAACTCAATCCCACATTGCGCGAGAAACTCTTTCCTGATCAAAAGAACAATGGTGAGAAGCCATTGGCAAATTATGTGACCGGTTTTCGAGCAGTGATTGCAGGAGGCGATGAGAATAGAGCTTCCGGTAGTTATTCATCCATCCTTGGTGGTTTCACCAATAGCGTGAGTGGTTCCTATGGAACGATTGCCGGTGGACAATCGAATCAAGTGACAGGCTCATGGGCCTTTGTTGGTGGTGGACAGAATAACCGAGCACAAGCAAACTGGTCATCGGTACTCGGCGGAGTGGACAATTTGGTTTCAACCACAGGTACATACTCCACAATTTCCGGAGGCCAATTGAATCAAGTTGGTTCA
>JBJTFZ010000087.1:0-3465 GCA_046093685.1 bacterium | reverse complement strand
GTCCCGTGATCACCAAAGGGACAGTGACAATCAAGGGGAAATCGATTCCTTATACAGCCACAACAGGTTACATGAACATTACCGATGATAATGGAGTTGTAAAAGCAACGATGTTCTATGTGTCTTATGTACGAACAGATGTAACGTCTGAAAAAAGACCTATGACATTTGCATTTAATGGCGGACCGGGATCTTCTTCGGTATGGCTTCACATGGGAGCGCTCGGACCCAAAAGAGTGGTGATGACAGACAAAGGAGACATGACCAAACCACCGGGAACAATGGTGGACAATGAGTATTCATGGTTGGAATTCACTGATCTTGTATTCATCGATCCCGTAGGGACAGGCTACAGTCGTCCGGCCAAAGATGAAAAAAAAGAACAATTTCATGGTCTCGATGAGGATGTCACATCAGTCGGTACATTCATCAGATTATACACAACACAAAATAAACGTTGGCTATCACCAAAGTTTTTGGCAGGCGAGAGTTATGGAACTACAAGAGCCGCATATCTTGCCGATCATTTGGCTGATAGACATGGCATGTATGTGAATGGTATATTGTTGATCTCAATGGTTCTTGATTTTCAAACATTGCGCTTCAGTTCATCGAATGATTTACCCTGCGCATTATTTCTTCCAACTTATGCCGCTACTGCAATGTATCACGGAAAACTTGATGCATCATTGAGGTCTGATCAAGAAAAGACCTTGCAGGAAATTAGAGATTGGTCATTGAATGAATATATCGTCTATCTCGCAAAAGGACATTCCGCAAGCGAAGCAGAACATACCGCTGTTTCTGAAAAGTTGAGCAGATATACAGGTCTTTCAAAAGAATTCATCGCTTCGACAAATAATAGGCCGGATATCTTCAGATTCACGAAAGAACTGCTTCGCGATCAAAGAAAAACGGTTGGGCGTTTGGATAGCAGATTCACCGGCACGGACAAAGATGCGGCAGGCGAAAATTTTGAATATGATCCAAGTTACAATGCCGTGATTTATGGACCATTCACGGCAACAGTCAATCATTATCTACGAGCAACTCTTGGCTTCGAAAGTGATTTGCCATATGAGATATTAACAGGCAAAGTTCAGCCATGGAATTGGGGAAGTGCAGAAAGAGGATTTCCTTATGTAGGAGATGCACTCAGAGATGCAATGAACAAGAATAGATTTTTGAAAGTCTATGTAGGAAATGGTTGGTATGATTTGGCTACACCATTTTTCGCATCAGAATATACCGTCAATCATTTGGCTTTGGAACCTGAACTAAGAAAGAATATTTCAATGAAATACTATCGTTCAGGACATATGATGTATATCGAAAAAGAATCATTGATTCAATTCACGAAAGACATTGAGCAATTTTACTCACAAACATTGTCACAATAAGGTCATATAATGAGTGATCTCACAACGCTTCACTTATTCGGAAATTCAGAAGCCGATATTCAAAAAGCAGCTGACATGTTGAGAGAAGGAAAACTTGTTGCATTTCCAACCGAGACTGTATATGGTTTGGGAGCTTCTGTTTTTAATCCTGATGCATTGAAGAATGTTTTCCGTGCTAAAGGCAGACCTATCGACAATCCATTGATTGCTCATGTTTGTTCAATTGAAGAATTGGAATTGCTTGCCGAGGAAATTCCCGAAGATGCCAAATTATTGGCACAAGCTTTCTTTCCGGGACCCCTCACGATCGTCTTACCGGCAAAAAAAGAAATACCTCGAGAAGCAACGGGTGGTCTTGATACAATAGCAATACGAATGCCCAATCATCCCATAGCATTGCAACTCTTGAAATTGAGCGGTCCTTTATGTGCACCATCCGCAAATCTTTCAGGTAAACCCAGTCCCACGAATGTATATCATGTATTGGAGGACTTGGACGGAAAGATTGATGCCGTTCTAGATGGAGGACAATGTACTGTCGGAATAGAATCGACTGTGATCAAATTATACCCTGACCCAATAATTCTTCGTCCCGGGATGATCTCTGCCGAACAAATTGAAGCTGTGTTGAAGAAGAAAGTCGGATTCGTGCAGAAAGGTGAAACGAATATCCAATCTCCCGGAATGAAGTATCGACATTATTCACCAAAAGCACAATTGCATTTGTGTTCAACACATGAAGAATTTGAAAGTCTTGAAAGAAAATATCCGCATGCAATGAAATTATCACTGCATGTTTCCACTCAGTTTGGTGACATCTTTCCCCTGAAAGAGAATACTTATTATGATATTTTAAGATCTGCCGACATAAAAGGCGTTAAGGACATCATCATCTTGTTTCCGATTGAAGAAAGGTCCATAAAGACCGCACTCTATAATCGCATTGAGAAGGCCTTGAGCGCACAATGAGATCAAAAGATGTATAACGCCACAAACCATAAGAAGATGGAACAGATTATCTGTAAGATGAGAATTGGTTTTAACCATTGCCATTGAAATTGCTGTACATGTAGCAGACAATATCTATAAAAAACAACCCCCATTCCCATTGCTCCTGAAGCAGAAATCAACTGTGTTTTGGCAAGTTGAATACATCCAATAATTAGAAAAGCCAGCCACATTATGCCATGAACGATAAAAGGTGCTGTTCTCATCACTGATAAGTCCTGAGATTATTAAATAATTGGTTTTGCTTCTTTGGAAAGCGAGTACTTTCTTCCTTTCCATTCAGTGCCATTCTTCTTTTTGCTCCACAATGCAGAATTTATTGCAAACACTATAAAAGTGGATGCTGTCAATGCATGTAAAAAAGAGTGCCATAAGGGATATCCAAAATACATGGCAATAATAAATCGTAAGGACATTGCAAGAAGAATGGAAAGGCCATTAAACATGATGATTAATGTGCTATTCATTGATATTCCAATGCACAATCCTATGATTGGAAAAACATAGGTGATGAAAAGGTGCGAAACAAAGAAGAGTAGCTTATGCATGTCATAATGCATTGTGGCAAAAGCATTCTTTGAGAAACCGGTGAAAACATCTCTAGAAGTACGATACATTCTACATGAAACAATTTCCGAAGCAGAGGCATGGCATAGCCTCAGACCAAATGACTTGATCCGTATGGCAAGATCTATGTCCTCTGCAATGCTGTTTGCTACAGAGATATGTCCCCCAATCAAATCATAGCTATCTCTTTTGAATAAAATGGCTTGTCCATTAGCGGCGGCAAATTGCGGATTTGGATTCCTCATGATCAAATCGTGAGGAAGATAAGTTAAATACAATGTATGGATGAATGGCACAGCAACATGCTCCCAGAACAATTTTAGCTGCTGTCTTGGAACTGCACTCAGCATATCAATATCATGTTTGATTGCAAATTGAACCATTGACGCAATGCTCGATGAATCGTGGATTGTATCGGCATCCGTAAAGAGAAGATAGTCACCCTTTGCGCGCATCGCAAGTTGATGGCAAGCATGTGGTTTTCCAATCC
>JBJTFZ010000086.1:0-3905 GCA_046093685.1 bacterium | reverse complement strand
ACTAAAATCATCATGTTCCGCATGACCTCTCATTCGCATCGTGATTGTTTCGATGATTGTGGGTCCTTCACCGCGTTTGGCTCTTTCAACGGCATCGAGACAAGTCTCATAAACCAATTCTACATCGGTTCCATCTATTGTTATTCCATGACATCCATATCCGAGTGCTCGATCAGAGAGTTGCTTACATGCGAATTCAATCGAATTGGGAGATGAATATGCATATTGATTGTTTTCGATGATGAGTATCAAAGGTAATTTTTGAACAGAAGCAAAATTCATTGCTTCATGGAATTCTCCTGTCTGAGATCCGCCATCCCCGATATATGTCATTGCAATACAAGTTTCTCCTCGCAATTTGGCAGCCATTGTAAATCCTGCGGCGACAGGGATCATTGCTCCAAGATGTGAGATATTGCCATAAATTCTTTTTTCCGGATCTGCATAATGTCCGGTTCCATCTGTGCCACGCATGAGACTTCCATCTCTTGCAAGAAATGCCTTCATGAGAACTTCAAGGTCTTGTCCGAAAACAAAATGACCTCCAATATTTCTATGCATCGGGAATAGCACATCTTTTGTCCCAAGAGCCGATGCGGAGCCAACACTGGTTGCTTCGTTGCCTGTTTGGGAATATACGCCACCAAATGCTCTTCCTTGTCTGTTCAATCTTTGCATGGCAAGATCAAACTCTCGAGCGAGGAGCATGTTTTTTAGAAATGATATACGCTGTTCTTTGGAAACAACTTTTGATGTGATGAGTGATGGTATGGATTTCGGCATTGTGATGATTAAAGTGTGATGATTGTACCTTGCTGCATGGACTCTATGGCTGCAAAACTTGTCTCTGTAACATTCACTATGTTTTCGAATGATATCGGCAAAGGAGTTCCTGAGCGGATTGCTTCAATGAATGCTTGCACTTCTTCTGCATGTCCTTTCTTTCCATCATATGATTTCTGCTTGGTACGCTTTCCGGATGAAAGTTGTACTGAAGTGAAATTATTCATGATGGCACTTTTTCCTTCTGAGAATACTTCGCAATATTCCTTTTCTACTGATGGATCACCATTTGCAAGATACAGAAGCGTTCCAATGCTTCCATCTGCAAAGCGAATGGTGATATGGGTGGAATCATGATGTCCTGTGTGGCGTCCATCATGAGAGAGTGCGCGTGCGAAAACTTCAATTGGTTTTGAATTGGAGAGGTAGACCATGCAGTCAATGAAATGACATGCTTCTCCGATGATTCTGCCACCTTGCTTTGGGTCCTGAATCCAACTTGAGAGTGGTATTGCACCGGCATTCACCCGATACATCATGGACAGCGGAGAAGATCTTTCGGAGAAAAATTGTTTAATGTCTCGAAATGGTTTTGAGAATCGACGATTGAAACCCACCATGACTCTGCCATCATATTGCGTGACAGCGGATGCAATCTCAGACAGCTCATCTTTGTTGACGCATAATGGTTTTTCAACAAAAATTGGTTTCTTGTTTTTCAAAGCCGACATGACATACTGAGCATGAGAGTCATGCCTACTTGCACAGAATACAATGTCAGTATCGGAATGGGCAATTATTTCTTCGGAATTCGTACCTGCATGAGCAAATCCGAAATGTTTTGCCACGGACAATGCATTTACGGGATTTGATGTTGAAACACCGTTCATTCGAAGTCCGAGAGAACGCAGAGGTGGGAGCAATTGAGCTTGAGCAAAACTTCCTGCTCCGATAAAACCAATACCCGGGTTGGACATTGATTTTTTGTCATGTTTCAATGCAATTAAAGTTGAACCGGCCGAATCTGGAGAATACAATAAGGCTATTCCAAGATGCGGCTCAGGATTTTTTCCCGAAATGATGTCATATGCTTGCAAAGCATGTTGTAAAGAAAATGTATGTGTTGTCAAGAGTTCGGTTTTTACCAAACCTGAATCCAACATGTCGATAAAGGCCTGCATATTTCTTTGTTCGGTCCAGCGAACATAACCGGCGGGATAATCTATTCCTTGTTCTTCATAGAGAGGATCATATCTACCGGGTCCATAACTGCAGGAAATCCGAAGTTCCAATTCCTTTTCGTAAAATGGTGATCGCGGGATATTCATAGGTACGGCTCCGACAATCACAATCGGACTTTTCTTTCTTGAAATGGAAAGTGCCAATTGTATCGGGCCTTCAGAATCTGTACTTGCTGTGATGATGACTGCATCGGTACCAATGCCACGAGTAAAGTTCATAATAGTGGAAACAGATTCAGAACTGCTTTGCAATGCGATGTCACACCCTTGCATTTTCGCAAGATCCAACACCTCTTGATTGACATCAAGACCTATGACTCTACAACCGGATGCTTTAAGCATTTGTACCGTGAGTTGCCCCAATAAACCTAATCCAATAACGGCAACAGTTTCACCCAATCGAAGATCCGCCTGGCGAATACCTTGAAGCGCGATGGCACCAAGCGTGGTATACGAGGCATCAATGTGTGAAACTGAATCGGGAATTTTTACGGCGAGATTTTTGGGGACGCTAATGAATTCCGCATGATGAGCATACTGCGCTCCGGCACATGCCACTCTATCCCCCGGGGAGAATTCCTCACATGAAGATTCAATCACGATTCCCGATGCACTGTACCCAAGAGTCTTATAAGAGTCTAATTTTGCTTGTACTCGGTCGATTGTGGACTTGATGCCGTCTCTTTTAAGCGTATCAAGAACAAGTTTTACTTGCTCAGGTTGTTTTTTTGCCCTTTCCAATAATGAGGCTTGTCCTCCCACAACAGAAGTTCTTTCCGTCCCCGCACTGATGAGGCTAGCTGCGGTTCGAACAAGAATTCCCCCGGGCTTGCATAGCGGCGCAGGAACCTCCACCAATGACATTTCACCATTTTTTTGATATTGAACTACTTGCAACATGGAAGGCTTCACCACATTATGAATATGGCAAAAATAGGCAATTCATCTGAATATGCTTTTCCCGCCAAGACGGTTTCCACTATTTGATGACATGTAGTTTTCGCGTTGCTCTGAATGAACCTGCCTCCAGTACATAGAAATAATGACCATTTGCAAGATCGGAGACATCCAAAAGAGCAGAATATTCGCCTATATCGGCATTGCCATTGGATTGCAAGATTGATTTGATGAATTTCCCGTCCGACGAATACAAGGACAATTCGAAAGATGATGATTCCTTCAATGAAAATTGAATTTCAGTTGATGTCATGACGGGGTTGGGAGCATGTTGCATCAATGTTGGCAATTTGGTTTCATAGGACAATGTATGGATGCCACATTTTGGTGACACAACACATGTAGCCGTTTCAAGCAATGGTATGATATTGATGAAAGGAAGTGAATCGGTTGTGACAATAATTGGCTCAAGATACATTTCAGAAATTGCCGAATCCGGAACAACGACCGTGAAATTCGCTGTCACGATTTCACCCTTCCGAACTGAATCGGACTGATACAAAGAAATATTCAGTTCACCCGATGTATAATCTTGTTTGACAATCAAAGAATCTTAAGAGATACATTCCCTGCAACTCAGTGTGACACTATTAGAATTCCGGTATATTCCAGCCGCGACATTCCTGCTGAACTCGTAGATATTCATTGCGGATTCGAACATGACACCTCGCAGTTGAAATATATCGGAGTGGAAAGCGCATATGTATCGAAATCTTGTGATAAAATATTCCCTCCGGCAATCACTATTGGTTCCTATGGAAAAGGTACAATGGTGAAAGTCAAGAATTTCTGCAAAGTGGATTCCATAGGACCGATATTCACCGCACTCTTTCAGTCTAAAACACAAAAAAGAGCTTTACTGCCAATCACAATTGACAGTGTGTTTTTTGACACTGAAAAAGTCATCCTCTATCGTATTTATGC
>JBJTFZ010000085.1:0-3783 GCA_046093685.1 bacterium | reverse complement strand
GTATCATTCCCGAGAAGAATAGACATCTGATGTCTATTCTTCTCGGGAATGATACACAAAGCCATGCTGAGAGCATTGAAAGACATCTCAAAGTTATGGAGGTTTTTCCTACTCGTTCATGGATAGCCACAATATCTTGTGCAATCCTTGCCGAACAAGCGAAACTACCTGATTTTGCTGATCGTTTTCACGAAAAAGCCTTGGATTTGGCGGATACAAGCACGCTTCAGGAAAGCATCGGATTGGCTTATGAACTTCTGCGACTGAATGAGCAATCATTGCTGACTTCACATTGCAATCGCTATGCAAAAAAATATCCTGATCAATCCAGATTCCCATTTCTTCTGGGCATCAGTGCCATGCAAAAAGATTCGCTTGATCGGGCGCAATCATATATGGAGGAAGCTCTTCGAAGAGACAATAATGATGCAGATGCATGGTCTGAGCTCGCCGGAATATTTGGAAACATGAAAAAACACGTTTCTTCGGATTCCTGTTTCCGAAGAGCCTTGCAGATTGATAGTTTGAATGCCTCCTACAACAACAACTTCGCATATGCACTTTCAGAGAGAAATGAGCAATTGAATGATGCCTTGCGAATGTCATTGATTGCGGTTTCTCAGTATCCCGACAATCCTTCCTATCTCGACACTTATGCTTGGGTGCAATTCAAATTGGGAAATTCACAATCAGCGATTGATATTCTGCAGAAAGTACTTTTGCAAGGTGAAGATCAGAATGGAACAATCAATTATCATCTCAGCATCATCTATAGATCATTAGCGAACACTGAAAAAGCCTTTGATCACATCAACAAAGCCCTTGAAATCAAAGATAATCCTGAGTATAGAACACTCATGGAGCAATTGCTCAAGAATTGAGCTTTCTGCTCATTTTTGTATCTTTGCCAAGTTGAAACTCAATCCGATATTTTCTCAAGAATCAACATGAAGAACAAACAGCATCTGAAAAGTTTTGAAGGGGATGTCTTTTATATCGACATCATTTGGACAACGGGAGACAAGCCTGCCACATTTGAGGTGCGCGCAACGAATGCAGACACGGATGCAACCACTACAATCACTAATCACTCAGCAATTCTAGGCATGGTGTCCACAAGTAAAAAGACCCCCGCTTATATGAAAGAAGAAGTGTGGAATTGTTCATCGGCAGATGCTGATCTACATGCCCAAACATTGGTGAAACTTCTATCTCAAGAATCAATGCTTCAACAATTGGAAGAGTTTCTTGAATCCGATCTTTCCACCGGTGGTTGGGATGATGAAGATTCCTTCGATGATGAGCTTGCTTTTGACGAAGATGATCTCGATGATGATCATCTTTTCGACGATGATGACCAACAAGAAGAACAATTCTAATCACGATTCTCCCTGCTTTCTTCACTTCAATGAAAAAACTTGTCCTTCGCAGTTCACAAAACACATCCCTTTCAGCGGATGCAACTGCGAAGAATGGCCATCCCCATTTTACGATTCCGTATGAACAAGAATTAAATCCTGCTCAGTTATCGGCTGTATGCCATATGAAGGGTCCGGCACTTGTGCTTGCAGGTGCAGGAACAGGAAAAACTCGCGTTTTGGTCTATCGTCTCGCTCGTCTTGTGGAATCCGGAATTCCTCCTGAACATATTCTGTTGCTTACATTCACCCGAAAATCAGCTTCTGAAATGCTTCGCAGAGCATCAACCATGCTTGGTGGTCGCTGTGACAAAGTACATGGTGGAACATTCCATTCTTTTGCGCATCGCATCTTACGTCGTTTCGCTCCAGAGCTTGGTTTCAACCAAACTTTTTCAGTGATTGATCAATCGGATGTGGAAGATGCGATGAATCTCATTCGCAATCGGAAGACAATCAATAAAACCAAACGAAGATTCCCTCAGAAGCATACGCTTGCAACGATATATGGATTATCGGTCAATATGTGCAAGACAGTGGAATCAATTCTACACGAACAATATCCTCAATTTCTTCAAGAACAGGATGCAATCATTGATGTGTTCACGCAATATGTGAACTATAAGAGGCAGCATCATTTGATGGATTATGATGATTTGCTTGTATATCTGTTAATGCTCCTTGAAACCAAGCCTCATATTGCATCACAATTGCAAAAAGAATATCAATTCATCATGATTGATGAATATCAGGATACAAATAGCTTGCAACATCGCATTGTGAAAGGTCTAGCCGGCAAGCAAGCAAATGTGATGGCAGTGGGTGATGATGCGCAAAGCATCTATAGTTTTAGAGGTGCAAATCACGCAAATATTCTGGAATTCCCTGCCCTTTTCAATGATTGCGCACTATATGCGATTGAACAGAATTATCGTTCCGTTCAGCCAATACTCGATTGTGCCAATCATGTATTGCAATCTGCCTCATTCGGATATAAAAAGGAATTGTTCAGTTCGTTGCTTTCCGAAGAAAAGCCAATGATCATTTCCACAAGAAATGAACAAGAACAATCAGCATTCATCGTACAGCAGATTCTTGAATTGCGAGAAAATGGCATACCTCTGAATGGCATGGCAGCACTGGTACGATCAGGGTATATGTCATTCGATCTTGAAATTGAACTTGCCAAGGCACAAATACCATTCAGAAAATTCGGTGGATTCAAATTCATAGAAACCGCACATGTAAAGGACATGTTGGCTTTTTTTAGAGTTGCGAATAATCCGATTGACATTTTAGCGTGGCATCGATTGCTTTTACTGCTCGAAGGAGTCGGACCGGGTACTGCTTCAGACATCACAGACAAAATCTCTGAAGGTATATTACATGTATCGATCGATCATGGATGGAATGATATCAAACGTGGCAAAGATGAAATACTTCGTCTGATAGCCCTTATTCGGTCGATGTTAGATACCAATATCACTGTTCAGGAAAAGCTTTACCTTGCTGGTGAGTTTTATCGTCCTATCCTTCGGAAAAGACATGATGATAGTGCCAAGCGCTGGAAAGATATCGAGACATTTTCAACGATTGCAGAACGATATTCCGACATCGCAACCATGCTTTCGGAAATGGCGCTTGAACCACCAACCGAATCAGCAGAAGCCGGTGAAGAATTCAATGAAGATGAATACTTTACGATTTCAACGATACATTCATCCAAAGGACTCGAATGGAATACTGTTTTCATTCCATGGGCTTTGGATGGGAAGTTTCCTCCAAACAAAGCGCTCATTGATGAAGAGCATATCGAAGAAGAGCGTCGCTTGATGTATGTTGCAATCACTCGCGCGAAGGAACATTTATACATGCTATATCCAATCGACATTTTTGATCGTGAAAGCGGCATGGTTCTCGGTTCTCCATCGCGATTTTTGGATCCCATTCAAGAACAGATTGCCGGACGATTTGCATTATTGCCCGAAGGAGATGATCAAGCATGATGCAAGTCGATTCCAAAAAGAATATTCTCTTTCTTACCGCACGATTTCCTTATCCATTGGTTGGTGGTGATCGCATAAAGTCATTTCATTTGCTAAGGCATTTGTCAAAACATCATAATGTGACATTGATTTCTTGCATTCATGGGGAACCACCAAGCATAGAACGATTGAAACCGATTACCGATCTTGGTATCAAGGTGCATACAGTGACTGTAACAGCAATGAAGAATGGTCTGAGAAGCTTGAAAACTCTTTGGACAGATCAACCTCTTGAAATTGCTTTCTATGATGTGCCGGACTTTCATGCTTTGGTTCAGAATGAGCTAATGAACAAGCACTATGATCTTGCAATTGCATTT
>JBJTFZ010000084.1:0-4346 GCA_046093685.1 bacterium | reverse complement strand
GATAAATTCTTCAATGAAATCATTCAGAAAAGGCAAACAGCCAATATCCCGCCTCAAGCCAATTTCGTTGCATTTGGTACGAATATCAATTGTTATGAAGATATGGTCTCAATCACAGGAGAAGAAGTGTTTTCTCCTTTCCACCCAGATGCACTTGACTTTTATGAATTTACTTTGGAAGGAACAACCATCGATGATGGAGAAGACATTGCCAAGATAAAAGTTCAACCCAAAACGAGCCAAAGAAGATTGTTTTCAGGGACAATACACATCAATAAGTCTAATCTCGCACCTGTATTTGTATCTCTTATTCCTAATAGAGCCGTCAAATTACCTTTTGATGCATCGTTCATCATAGAACAGAGTTTTCAGGAATTTGATTCGAGATATTCACTTCCCGTGAGCTTAAGAATCTATTCCTCTCTTTCTGCTGAAATTTTGTTTTTATTTGCTCCAAGAGTTGATATCACCATCGAAACTGTGGCATATGAGTATCGCATCAATCCTGAAATCAATCCCGATGTGTTTGAACAAAGGCGTGTGGAAATCAATGACAAGGCACAACAGTTTGATTCCACCTTTTGGATAGAACAGGCGGTTCTTCCACTCAAAGAAGAAGAAGAACAAGCTTATGTTCAAATACAAAAAGCATTGGACGATCCGGATTCACTTGCAACAAGTGCATTCAATTCTTTGCTGGGAGATGTGTCAAGATTCTTTCAGCAATTTCAACAAAGACCCTTTACAGGATTCGAAAACATTCTTCGCTATAATAGGGTGCATGGTTTATACACAGGAGTGGGTTTGCAATTCACCCAAACTTTCAATGCCGAAACAGGAATTCAATGTGGATTTGGATGGGCAGACAAGAAACCCTATATCGATATGTTCCACAGGCAATATCTTGACAAAACAAAAAAGCAATTCTTTGAACTTCAAGCATATTCCACTTTATCTCGTCGAGACAATCCGTATGTCATTGGTGTGAATGGAATAAATGTACTGTCATTTCTTTTTAAGAATGATTATGGTGATTATTTTTACAATAGAGGTGCAGGACTGTATTGGGAATATGGATGGGGTCAGCTCAGATTCTTGCGAAGAGATGAATTCATCAGACCCTCAGCGATTCGTTTTGGAATACGACATGAAAGACATGATCCTGCTTTTGTGAATACAAACTTTGCATTGTTTGCCTCTGATAGTTTGAGATTTCGTGGAAATCCATTGATTCAATCCGGAAATTATACTTTGATCAATGGGGAATTCAGATATCGCTTCACTCCCGTGCGAAGGATTTCAACGGGGGGCTTCATCATGACTGCCACACATTCCATAGCATCACTCAGTGAAATGTCTTTCACGCAAGCTGGATTTCAGACATTTGTACGAATGACCACATTGCCATTGTGGAGGCTGGACATGCGATTTACGGGCGGGTGGTCATGGGGCGATGTGCCTCCTCAACGATTCTCATCACTTGAATCATCCATAGCTTCCACGGCAGGTGACGGAGTGTTTCGTGGAATGAATGTCAAGGAGTTTTATGGAGATCGGTTTGCGGCATTGTCATTGGAACATAGTTTCGGAGAAGTTATTCCCGGAGTGCTACGAATTCCAAGCATAGCATCATTCGGTATTGAATTTATTCTTACGGGAAGCGCCGGTTGGACGGATTTTTCCAAAGGCGCTCGATTATTGCAACCGTTGCCTTCAACTTCTCAAACAACAGACATGTATTATTATGAAGCAGGAATTGCGCTTAACAGGATCTTGCTGTTTTTCAGGTTGGACTTTTCCTCAAGATTGAGTCAACGCATGTCGCCAGAATATCGATTCACAGTTTCATCTGCCACTTTCTGATGGAAAAGCAGGAAATACTCAAAGAATTGACCGAATGTGGTGCGCTCCTTTCGGGTGCTTTCTTATTGCCCGATCACAGGATAGTGAATGAATGGTATGCTCCCGCAAAAGCTTTTCAGTATCCTCCATTGTGCAGAAAATTGAGTTATGAAGTTGTGAAGCATTTTTGGGATATGGATGTTCAAGTAGTCATAAGTGCAAGAGTCGGTGCGCTGCCTTTCGCCACGGAAATAGCTCGGCAATTGGAATCCAGACTTTTGTGGAAGTCACCAGAAGATCCCGTCTTTTATCAATCGCTTGCAATTCACTCCGGAGACAGAGCAATTATCGTTGATGATATCTTGTTAGATGATATTACCCCGTATAAAGCAATTGGGCGTGAGATACTTTCGCAGGATGCGAGATTGATCGGCATTGCCTCCCTCATAGATCTGACAACGCGTAAAACACCCCTGAATGTGCGGCAAATCTCCGTGTTGAAAAGAGAATGTCAGGAAATCATATCAGACAATCCAATACCCATTCACGATAGAACATAAAAAAATACCGCTCAATGAGCGGTATTTTTGATTCGTCGGGGTGGTGGGATTCGAACTCACGACCCCCTGCTCCCAAAGCAGGTGCGCTAACCGGACTGCGCTACACCCCGTCGAAAAGGGAGCACAAATATCATGCTTTTTTCTGAAATAACCAATCATTCTGTCAATTTAAAGACTTATCCACATGAGAAAGAAAACATTTGTTTTCTCCTTTTTCCTCTTGCATCGAATAGGGTCTCATGTTATATTTGTCCCTGAGAACTCACTCGTTGAGATTCTCATTTGTTGTGGTGGTGAAAAGGTGGGAAGGGGAGTGCCCTTTGACGAGTGGTGACGTCAAAGGGCATCTCACTTTATAGCCATCGGAAAGGTTTTTGTAACATTTACTCATTTGAGATTGCAATGAAATTTTTGGCCCATGTCATCGCTTTGTGTACCGTCGGATTTCTTGCTCATGCACATGACAAGATCCCCGGAGCCTCACAAAAACAACCGATTGTTTTGAAAAATGCAAAAGTGTATACCATTACGCAGGGTACTCTTGAAGGAGCCACTGTTGTCTTTGACAAAGGGAAGATTATTGCAGTCGGAAAGAATGTAGACATTCCATCAAATGCAGAAGTGATTGATTGCACCGGCAAATCTATTTACCCCGGCTTCATTGCTGCGGAAACAACATTGGGTCTCATTGAAATTGAGGCAGTTCGGGCAACCCGAGATAATGTGGAAACGGGTGCATATAATCCGAATGCAAAGGCAAGCACAGCTTATAATCCAGATAGTGAAGTGATTCCTACCATTAGGCACAATGGAATTTTGATTGCTCATGTTACACCTGAAGGTGGGAGCATAGCCGGTAAAAGCGCCGTCATGCAATTGGATGGATGGACAAAAGAAGATATCGCACTTCATCAATCCTATGCATTGGTAATCAATATTCCGTATCTCGGTGTAAACTCTGCTCCATGGATCACAAAAACGGCAGATGAACAAATCAAAGAAGCCGAAGCCAATCTTCGTGAATTGAAAGACTATCTAGCAAATGCAAAAATGTATTCGCTAGCCGCTCGCAATGGATTAGCCGAACATGCTCAAGACATTCGCATGGAAGCGATGCGACCAATTTTCGAAAAACAAATGCCTGTGATGTTTTCAGCTTCCAAAAAGGAGCAAATACTTGCAGCGCTTGAAATCATTTCTGAACACAAATTGAATGGCATCATTTCAGGCGCCTCAGAAGCTCATCTTTGTTTGGAAGAGTTGCAACTCGCAAGAATTCCTGTGATTTTACCACGAACACATTCTCTTCCGCGTACCGATGATGCCGGATATGATGAGCCGTTCACATTGCCATCATTATTGGAAAGTGCAGGTATCAATTGGGCTTTCACAGAATCATCATTTTGGCAACAAAGAAATCTGCCTTTCAATGCAGGTACTGCGGTTGCTTTTGGATTGAGCGAAGAGGCAGCTCTGCGAGGTCTAACTATAAATCCTGCTTCAATGCTTGGAATCTCTTCAAGGGTTGGATCTTTGGATATTGGAAAGGATGCTACCTTGTTTGTTTCAGCCGGGAATGCACTTGATGCTTTGACTAATTCAGTTGAGCATGCATTCATTCAGGGAAAAAAGGTTGATTTGTCCAATAGGCATACCGACCTTGCAAAAAAGTATAGAACACGATATCAACAAATGAAATAAATAAAGCCCGCAAAATGCGGGCTTTATTATTTATAAGGTTCTTTGAATGTGAGATGTTTGCTGAGTATATTTTTGGAGGATATTATGTGCTTCGCCGAATATGCCACTTGAATAAATTCCTTCTTCATTTCGTTCTCCTGCATGTTGCCCCATCATCAATTCAACAGCTTCTTCGATGGTTGAAATCGCATGTATATGAAATGATTTTGCTTTGACGGCTTTGATGATTTCAGGATCCAGCAT
>JBJTFZ010000083.1:0-12430 GCA_046093685.1 bacterium | reverse complement strand
GGGAATGAACATTCCATTATTATTGACGCCGGCATTGCTTAACAAAGAAGCAAAGGGCAACAAAATGCATGAAAAAACGAATCTTAGGACATGTCTGCTTGACATATATTCAACTCCGACATATATGAATTTTTGTAAATTATCAATCATGAATCAAGAATGGCTTGTACTTGCCCAAACCATCATTGATTTGGAAGAAATAGAACCCATTCGAAAAATCTTTTTTGTAAATGGTAACCATATCTCCATGAATAAGACCACGATATATGGCAAGACCTTGCAAATTACTTATTGAAAATGTCATATTTCGCCAATTATTTTCAACATTGACTGAAAACTGGACTAAATCCTGCGTTTCTTTGACCACTATTTCATCATTCGGTCTATTATCGCCTTTAACTGTAACAGGGCCTTCAATGGCCTCAATTGCAGAACGGATATTTCCCGAAAGCCCTATTCTGCTAGTATCAGCGCTAATGATGATGTATGCAATTGCCGAGTCATTGGGTAAAAGGGGACGCTCAAATCGTCCACCTGTAAACATGGCGATATCCCCCAAAGTGCCATATTGAACAGAATTACCGGAATTCATGAGTGCAGTGAATTCTTCTGAAGTGGATGAAAATGAAGCGGCATTCATACCCGCTGTTTGGGGTTTGAATGATTGATCCGTGGATGGTGCAAAGCATGCGACTCCAACAAATGGATGCGGTATCCCAGCAAATCGACCATCTTTCCATGCAATCTCGGCTTCGCATCTTCCAAGCATATGATTTGGTATGGCATCTATAAACCGTTCAACTCTGTTTTCTCGTCCATAATTTCCGATGTCCCAGTCCCCAAACAAGCCAAAAGCTGGATTGTAAATAGGTACTTCATTCATGTTCACCAATGTATATTTGATGGTAACCGAAGAAGGTGACAACTTTGCAATTTGTTGAGTAATGGCCAGTCCAATGCGTTCACTCCCCGGGTTGAGACTATCCGTCAATATCATCATGGAACCCTCATTTGGTGATGAAAAACGAGTTCTAGGTTCGAATCCGGAGGAAGTAGCAAAACCGGTCATCACTTTTCCCATTGCACCTACAACCAGTCCTCCGTCATATAAAGTGGATCCAACATTCTTGAGAATGAACCCCATTCCGTCAAACTGTTCATTACCGGCACTTCCTACCGTTCTGTCATTGACAAAGCCAAGAGAGCCGAAATCGCCCATTGAAAACAATAGGTTTTCTGTTTCAAAAGTGGTAATTGATGGAGTAGGCCTTATCGGAATCAAAACAGATGGAAGAGGTCCCGATTCATCAGAGATATCCAATGAATGATAAAATTCCGCATCACTGGATTCCAGTATAACCATTCGCATAGCTATGGATGTATCAATTGCACCCGTCTCAATGCGTGGAATGATTCTGATTGTATCCAATAGCAGCAAGGGCTTGAAAAAATTGTCGAGTGAAGAAAGTTTGAGCGTAACATTGTTTGAAGGTACCGCTCCAATATTCTTTAGCTTGAGCCGAATGGAAATTGTATCACCTTTTGCATTTCTCCTGTTTGGAACCTTAACCCACTCGGTACTGATATAACCCCTTGAAAATGGTGAATCTTGCAATGCTTTCATCAAATTGAGTCTGCCCGGTAAAAAGCCAGCAAGAAATGAATTTTGAATGTCAATGGGGTCGGCAGTTGCTTTTAAATGTTCCGCAATCAGAAACATGTTTGCTTCAGGATATTTACCATGAACCAATGCTGCCGCACCGGAAACGATTGGGGCGGCAAATGATGTCCCGCTCATTGATGTATATGAGAAGTTTTCATTGTCCGTGGTTCGAACATTATAGCCCGGAGCCATAATATCAGTGGACCAACCGTAGGATGAGCCATTGGATTTCATGTCGATGACATCGGTTTCGCCAACCGACATCACACCTCTATATGAAGCTGGATAGATAGGAGCACGATTATTGTCATTTCCGGCTCCGGCAACAATCAAGATATTTCTCTCAACTGCGAAATCGATGATGCTTTGATTGATTTCTGAATAGGTATTTGCCGATCCCCAACTACAGTTAAGGACAGGGAATCCGCGCATGATACCGTATAAAATTCCCTCATAACCAAACTCAACTCGATCTGTTCCTTGCTTACCGGCCTTGATAGGGAAAAATCGAGTTTTTGCTCCAACACCGGCAATGCCTTTTTCATTGTTCCATGTGGCTGATGCAACACCGGCAACTGATGTGCCATGACCATCCGTTGAATTATAGGTGCTTCCCGCAGGGGTACCATCAATCTGCCAAGCAAGATTAACTCCTCGCGCATCATCAACAAATCCATTATTGTCATCATCAATGGAATTGTTTTCAATTTCTTTTGAATTGACTCCGATATTATCTTTCAAATCTTCATGCGTTTGGAGAAATCCATTGTCAATGATACCAATCGTCATCGAGGAATCTCCCGTATATACATCCCATGCCTCAAAAGCCTTGATGATGGGCAAAAATACTTGGGTATTTATATTCAGGTCATTTGGTTTAAAGAGAACACTTTCGCTGTATCTTGGCTCTGCCACTTCAATAAGTGCGCTTTGTTTTCGAAGAGTTGTAAGAACATGCCCCGTTGAAATCAAAGAATCGAATATCATGGTATAGGTTCTCGTGAGCTTCTCATAAGCAGGCAATAAGATGGTTCTATTCGATTGGGTACCATTTTCTGATATTCGTAGTCCGAGGGGCAATAGAGGAGTGAATGTTGGATTGATTCGATTCGTAAGATGTAGACTCATGAGTTCTTTCTGTACCAGATCAATCGTAATCCCTTGTTTGATCCTGACATTGATGCTACCCGGCACAAATAACTTCTGGGAGTCAAGCCCAATGCAAATCGAAATATTTGAAAAAGAGAATATCAAGCACAAGAGAAGTGCTGATTGCATATGGAACAAATATGAAAGAATTGATTTCATTGTATTCATGTTTTATGAGATTGACTTTTTTATGGAAGCACAAAAGAACTAACTGCACCGGGCTGACGAGTATTCCAAAACAATGTCTTTTTGGTATGGGGATCTATCGACAAAAAAGATTCATCGGCAGTTGCTTCAAAACGAACAATGCCGAATGAAGTGCAAAACATTGTTTTGGGAGTACGAATTCCAAATGTAGCAAAGTAGTTCAGTGGAATCTTTATGCTGGCGGTGGTCTCAAATGGATTGAATTTCATGTCCAAATTCGTAAACAAATATGTATTTCTGGTCTGTTGATCCATGAGAGTTGTATCAAAATACAGTATTACATTCCTTTCTTTCTGTAATGACATATTGGAGTGGCAAGTAATCACAATACTATCATTCTCAATGGATGTGCTCATTGAATCTATCGTATGTGTCGGAATTTGGGCCAAGGTCATTGGGCTCACAATTACGGGATATATGCCGTCACATCGAACTGAAAATCTTTTTGCAATGGAATAGCCCGGTTTTGAGTAGACTATCGTATATGTTCCCTGTGGAATGAGGTTAAGGGTCCACTTTCCGGCGGTGTCCGTCAAGGTTTCATATCCGGTTCCTTCCAAGCGCACAAGCACAAGATTCTTGTTGATTTCAAAGGAATTATCTTCACTGAGTAATTTGACCGAACCTCTGAATTGGCTCCCTGGTCGATCATTTGGTGAATTCACCCTGTTCTCCATGCAAGAGCACAAAGTCAAGAGAAACAAAACTATGAAAAGCTTGGTGAGCATGCCTTATCTTTCAATATCAATTTCATGTCTAAAAATAACCATTTTATGCCTTGGGAAGAACTGTCAACACTAATTGCCGAATCCTTTTCATAACCGTATCTTTGCTACCGTACTTGTGCAACATAATTCTTGGTCACCATGACACTTTTCGCGATTCTCTTGTTCATGTTTCAATTCAACTGTTTCGGACAGCAAAGAGTTCTTTCTGAAAATGAATATCTACCACAGGAAAAACATTTGTCCAATATCAGAATGTTGACATTCGAGGGTGAGAATGCAGAGGCATATCTCTCCTTCGACAATCGTTCATTGGTATTTCAAAGAAGAGGACCTGATGAATCTTGTGATCAAATCTATGTGATGAACATTGATGGATCGGGAATGAAAAGAATTTCCAATGGAGCGGGGCGAACAACCTGCTCTTATTTCTTGAAAGATGGCACCGTCATATATGCCACAACTGCATATAATGATCCGCAATGCCCACCTCCACCTGATTTTTCGAAGGGATATGTTTGGCCGCTTTATCCCACATATGATATTGTTCGTGCAGACACATCAAAAGGTACTATACTTTCCACCATCATCAAGGGTAGTAATTATGATGCGGAAGCAACTGTTTCTCCGGATGGAAAATCAATTGTCTATACATCGATCATAGATGATGACATTGAACTGTTCACATGTTCGATTGATGGTTCAAATGTACGAAGAATCACTTCAATGCCCGGATATGACGGTGGTGCTTTCTTCACTCCTGATGGGAAGCGCATTGTGTTCAGAGCCTCTCGTCCCTCGGGAAGTGACTTGGAAAAACATACCGCATTGGTCAAAGAGAATCTTGTTCGCCCTTCGAAGTTGGACATCTATGTCATGAATGTGGATGGAACGGGTATTGTGCGTGTAACCAACAATGGTGCGGCAAATTTTGCACCATTCATGCATCCGGACGGAAAGCGTATTATATTCTGTTCGAACATGGATGATCCCAAAGGACGCAACTTTGATTTATACTTGATAAATGTGGATGGGACTGGTTTGGAGCGCATCACATTTTCCGGAGAGTTCGATGGATTTCCAATGTTTACCTCTGATGGAAAACAGTTGGTCTTTTGTTCGAATCGTTTGAACAAAAAAAACGGTGACACAAATGTGTTCATTGCAGATTGGGTTGAGTAATCATTATGGAATACATTCATGCACATCGATGACAAGAATAAACCTTGGTGGCATATATCTTTAACAAAGCAAATCCTATTTGGTTTGGTGTTCGGTATATTCCTCGGATGGATAGCCCCTGAATTTTCGTCCTCTCTCTCGTTCATGAGAGACATTTTTTTGAATCTGATCAAGTCCATCATTGCCCCATTGGTGTTTTCAACCATCGTGATCGGCATCGCAGGTGGTGGTGACTTGAAAAAGGTTGGAAGAATGGGAGCAAAATCAATTCTCTATTTTGAGATTGTCACAACGATTGCGCTCTTTCTCGGATTGGCGGTTGTGAACATTGTACAACCCGGTTTTGGAATTGTTCTGAATGGTGATCCGGGATCTTTGGGTATGATTGCACAAAATCATCCAAAAACACTCATAGAAACAATCGTTCATGTATTCCCATCAAGCATCATAGATGCCATGGCTAAAGGGGATGTCTTGCAGATTGTTGCATTCTCTATTGTGTTTGCAATGGCATTGACCTCAATTGGAGAAAAAGGAAAACCCATAGTTGTAATGTGTGAATCGCTCGCAAACATCATGTTTACATTCACGGGATATATCATGAAGTTCGCTCCTTTTGGAGTTGGTGCTGCAATGGCGGTTACAATCAGTCATCAAGGACTGGGAGTTTTGGCGAATCTTGGAATGTTGATTATCTCACTCTACATTGCTTTGATAGTATTTGTGGTATGTGTTCTCGGGGCTGTGGTTCTATTGTTCCGTGTTCCTTTGAAACCCTTCTTAAAAGCTGTGAGAGAACCTTTTATTTTGGCTTTTGTGACTACAAGCAGTGAATCGGCTCTCCCGAAAGCCATGCAGAACATGGAACGATTGGGTGTTCCCAAGCGAATAGTTGGATTCGTGATGCCAACGGGTTACAGTTTCAACCTGGATGGAACCACACTGTATTTAGCAATGGCTTCTGTTTTTGTGGCTCAGGCGGCATCCACAACCATTCCCGGATTTACATTCACATTCGAGCAACAAATCATGATGATGCTCTCTCTCATGATCACTTCCAAAGGTGTTGCTGCCGTGCCCAGAGCTTCTTTGGTGATTTTGCTCGCAACACTTTCTTCTTTTCTCCCGCCCGGTATTGGCGCATTGGGAGTTGCCATGATTTTTGGAATCGATGAGCTTATGGATATGGCAAGAACTTCCGTGAATCTTCTCGGGAATTGTTTGGCAACCGTTGTGATAGCTCGTTGGGAAGGAGAGTTCGATGATCAAAAGGCAGAGGTGTTTGGAACAGGGCAAGAAATCATTGATTCATCCCTTATACAATGATGCGTGGTACCCTTGCGGAGATTGCAGTAGTGATTTCATAAGGGATTGTATTTGCAAGCATGGCTAAATCTTCGGCGCTTTGCGATACTGAACCGTCATTTCCAATGAAGGTGACTTTACTTCCTACTTTCACATCGGAATCTCCAATATCAACCATGCATTCATCCATGCAGATATTTCCTACAACCGGGTAGAAAGCTCCTTCGATGATGCATCGAAGCGAGCCCGTCAATCCTCGAAACAAACCATCCCCATAACCAATCGGGACAGTTGCGATTTTCGTGTCTTTTTGCGCGATGAATGATCGTCCATATGACACAGACTCACCCTTGGAGATTGAGCGAATGGACATAACCTTCGAGGATAATTGAAGTACGGGTTTGAGACCCTCAAAATTCTCTTGTATCGGTGAATACCCATAGATGGATAAACCGGGTCTGGCCAGCGTGCCGATCTGCTTCGGCATGCGAATCAATGCTGCAGAATTCCCGATATGCACAAGTTCCGGCATGCAGTCATGCTCCCGCAAAACTTGCAAACATTCCTCAAAGATTTCTTTTTGTTCCAACATGAAGCTTGTATCGGACGAATCAGCTGTAGCAAAATGCGTGCATACTCCTTTTAGATTCAATCCAGGGAGGGCATTTATCAATTGAGCCATTGCAAGAGTTTCCACAGGGTTGATGCCATCTCGATGCATGCCTGTATCAATAAAGAGGTGGACATTGATTGTGGTATGTTTCTCAACTGCCTTCTCGGACAATATGCTCATCGTATCTGCATTGCAGATGATGGTTTCCAATTGATGAGAAATCAATGCATCCAATTCTTCGGGTTCCGGAGGCGTCATCAACACTATGCACGAATCTATTCCGGCCTCCCGAAGTTGTACGCCTTCCGAAGCAAATGCAATTCCCAGATAATCAATTCCTTCCTCCACTGCTATCTTGGAACATTCAATGATGCCATGGCCATACGCATTTGCTTTGACCATTGCCATCACGGGCGTATTGGACGGTAGATGATTCTGTATCAGTCGAATATTCGAACGCAAGGCTTCAGAATCTATGATGACATGTGTAGCTCGATTTGGCATGGTAAATTCACAACAAATGTTCTTTATGTTCATCGCGCAACTTTGTAACGATTTCTTTTACTTCTTGCGCCTTGTCAGTCGGACATACCATGATGGCATCCGCAGTCGAGATGATTGTCATTCCGGAAATCGAATGCGCCGTCAACATCACTTCAGGGTTTGCATTCCAAATGATGCTGTTTTGAGAATTGAGCGCCACGGAGTTGCCTGATATGATATTCCCCGATGAATCGGAATCACCAAGTCTGGAAAGAGCATCCCATGATCCAACATCATCCCATGTAAAAGAAGCGGGAAGTACTGCCACATTGGAAATCCTTTCCATGATGCCATAATCGATTGATGTTGCTTCGATTTTTGTAAATGATTCATGCACTTCTTGAGAGGACATTGTTGATCCGCTCTTAAGGAGTGTTGAAAGATCTTGCATTGCACTGTATGAATCCGGCATCGCTGTTTTCATTGCATTGGCAAATGTGTCAAGACGATAGAAAAACATTCCGCTGTTCCAGTAAAATGTGCCTTTTGACACATACTCAAGTGCATCTTTCATTTGGGGTTTTTCTCTGAAACTTTGAACCCGAAGAATGCCTTCATCCGATATGTTTTCCCCGGATTCGATATATCCATATCCTGTTTCGGGGCGTGTAGGAGGAATGCCGAAGGTTACGATATCTGAATGATTGGATGCATGATTCAAAGCGAGCCGAACATTCGATGCAAATGTTTCGGCAGGGCGAATGAAATGATCCGCCGTAAATACGCCGACGCATAGTTCTGCATCAGGAAGACCAAATTTCGCCTTGATCACGGCATAACCCAATGCTAGGCAGGGCGCGGTATTTCGTTTTGCAGGTTCTGCAATGATGTTCTCGGCAGGGATATCAGGAACTGCACGAATGATTGCTTCTCGTAAAATTTCTCCCGTTATGATGAAAATACACTCTTTGGGGATAGAGAGAGAGATTCTTTCAACGGATTCGGCAAGCATTGTTTTGCCGGAGAATAATGTTAGGAGCTGTTTGGGATGATGCTTCCTGCTAAGTGGCCAAAAGCGTTCTCCCGAACCTCCTGCCATAATGAGTGCTACATGTTTCATGAATTCTTGCGCATGAGTAATTCTGCAATTTGAACGGCATTGGTTGCCGCTCCCTTCCGAAGATTATCCGCTACAACCCACATCAGCAAACCTCGAGGATTATCTTCATCTTTTCTGATTCTTCCCACAAACACTTCGTCATTGTCTTGAGCCAAAACCGGAGTTGGAAAAGCATCGGAATCATTGTCATCAATTACTTTCAAGCCGGGTATGTTTGCAAGGCAGTCATGAATGTCATCAATAGTCCAATCATGTTCTAATTCTGCATAGACTGATTCAGCATGACCACCCGTAGTCGGAACTCTTACGCATGTCACGGCTATTGGTAGTTCAGACATGGAGTATATTCTTCGAATTTCTCTTCGCATCTTGATTTCTTCTTCTGTTGAAGAACCTCTGCCATCTGGTCTTGTGTGAAAAACTGTGTTGAAGGCAAGGGGATGTGAGGATATTCTTTCAGTGGGTTCGATTCCGTTCAATTCATCACGCAATTGAGTCAATCCCTTATTGCCCGCACCTGAAACTGATTGATATGTGGAAACAATCAATCGTTGCAGACCAAATTGACGGCGAATAGGGTCGAGTGCCAATACAAGTTGAATGGTGGAACAGTTTGGGTTGGCGATGATGCCATGATGTTTCATGACATCATCCGGATTCACTTCGGGAACCACGAGTGGGACATCGGGCTCCATTCGGAAGGCGGATGAATTATCAATTACGGTACATCCCGCTTTTACCGCAATCGGTGCGTAAGCACTACTAAGTACTCCGCCTGCCGAAAAGAGCGCAATATCAATGGCCTCAAAGGAATGTTCATTGAGCGTCTGAACCGTCAATGGTATTCCACGGAACTCCATCGAAGTTCCTGCCGACCGTTCAGAGGCAAGCAATGTGAGTGAGTCAATCGGAAAATCTCGCTCTTCCAAAACTTTGAGCATCGTTCTTCCAACCAATCCGGTTGCTCCGACGATGGCCATCTTGAATCCCATGTGATCTTTATGCTGCTGTAAATAGAGGGAATAAAAATGTGCGCAAATATATGGAATTACTTTGAGTTGTGTTCATTTGTGAAAAAAGAATAGAGCATCAAAGAATTCGCATATTCTTCCAGTAGGGTAACGATTTCGTAAATGAATGATATGCATGTTCTGCTTTTTGGTGACAATCCACATAATCACCATATCCATGTACTTCCATCCATTCAGCTATCCAGCCAATTGGATCATCGGAATGCTTTAGTGTTGCAATCAACATCAATGCGATATCCTGATTGATGTGTATGCCAGATCCCGAAAAAAGTGAAGGTATGACATGTTCGCTGGAAAGAAGGGCCTCTTCCAAAAATTTCAGCAGGATTGATATGAAATCCACACTGCTTTTCTGTGGTTCCATTGAATGGGGTATTGGTTTGATCTGTTCTGCCATGAGCAGTGTATACACTGCATCCTTAACTTGGTCCGGACCTGAATCTAGTGCTGAGCATAGTGAGGATATACTAGTGTTCCCATCTGAGATTGCATTGAGAATCGTTGAATGAAACTCAGAATTCAACTTGAAGGGCGTGCACCCTGGAAGCTCTATAAGCGCAAAAGGATCACTATCCTGCTGTACATTCCCAAAATCCATTGCATCAAACGGATCTGTTTGGGTTGAACGATTGCTTGCATATACATCCCAGCGAAACATGGTGTTTCGTATGAGGTCCTTGAATGCTTCAAAGCGTGTTTCATCATTCTTTAGCTCTGAAAACTCTTCGAATCCTTTGGGGAGACAGATATTACCGTCATTTAAAAAGAACGGTATCTGTCCGCCAAAAGACATTCCCGATCCTTGCATGTATTGATTCATTTGCGAGAATAGAAGGGGAGTCCAATGATCGGCATAATATTCATGAATGATATATCGAGGATCGTGTTTCTCTAGCTCTTCAATGAATGATTCAACCATTGGCACCAATTTCATGTATGGGGATTGGCGTTCATGCATCCACCGAAGAAATCCAATGCCTTGTTCAGCATTATAAAACGGATCTTCAGACAATTCAAGTGAATATTCTCGCATCATCATTCGCAATGGCTCATATACATGCCAACCCGGATATGCATTATAGCTCACTAAAACAAGTCCATTCGGTGATAATGCCTGCTCAATGATTCGATGTATAGCATTTCTGACTTCTTGATGCACCCAGGCATATACTCCATGCATGACGATATAGTCGCATTGAGTAGGATTATGCCATGTTGTGATATCTGCATGAATAAATGTGCAGTTTGTTATTCCCAGTGTTTCTGCTCTTTGCTCAGCATAGAGTATGTGTTGTTGATTGAAGTCGACCCCAATGAATTTGGCTTCGGGATTAGCGGCTGCATACACAAGCAATGAATGGCCGGTTCCGCAACCCAATTCACAAAAGGTAAATATTCTTGAATCCGGAACAGCGTGACCTCTCAATAAGGCGATACAGCGTATGGAATGGGGGTTCAACTCACTGAAGAAGGTGTCGGTATATGGTATGCGATCCAGCATGAGATTCATTTCCGAGAAAAACTGGCAAGACGCATGCAAAGTAAATCCTGTAGATTTCGTATGATCCCATCAGGAACAGTAAAGCCATTCATCATGATGGAAAATGCAAGCTGTTCGCCATCTCTTGTGCTGATATATCCTGAGAGACATGCCACATTGTTCATGGATCCGGTTTTCCCGATCACCTGTTGTTGCGCAAGAGATTTGAGCATTCGATTTTTTAATGTTCCCGTTTGTCCGGGTCTTGCTAAAGAAGCACGAAAATACTCCTTGTTCGATGACCTGTGCATGGCTGTGAGCAAGAGTGTTTGTTGATATGCACTCAGTAAATTCAATCTTGACAATCCTGATCCATCAACAATCGAACATTGATCGGGAATGATGCCGATCTTTGAGATGAATTTCTTCATGCATTCAACGCCTTTGGCAAATGTACCTTCACCGAATTGTTCTTTGCCCATGGTTTTGAATAGCATCTCAGCCCCGAGATTATGACTTATGGTATTGATTGTTTTGATGATTGATGCCATTGATGGGGAATTATTTGAATGAATCTCTTTTACATTCACATAATCGATTTGTTCATCGAGCATGTCGCTTTTAAGTAATGATCCACGAATACGAATTCCCATCTTTTCAAGTCTTTGCTTGAATAAATGCAAAAAGAATTGAGCGGGATCATCAATGCTCATGCCTATGGTGGTGGAGGTTTCCTCAATTGATTTCTTTTCTGTGAGCGAAAGATCAGGCAATGCAATCGTTCCTCGCATGTCAATCACTCCGGAGCGTGGATCCACATCAGAATCGATAAGTGTAGCTCCTCCACTGGGAATGGTCATCACATTATTGACTATCCGTAAATAAGTATTGTCAGGAATCATTGTCATCCGTGAATAATCACCTGCTTTCGCACCGGGCTTGAACGATAGTTCAACATTATTGTCATGAAATGCCATCGCGGAAACCGGTGCAGAATAAGGATATGGGATATCATCAATTGCCCAGCCCGGACCAAATTCTTCATTGTCGAAATATGAGTGATCAAGAATGATATTGCCCTTTATCGAGGTGATTCCAAGAGAGTCAAGCTTTAATGCGATATTGTCAAGTATGATGCCTGGATCTTTAATGAATGAGAAACTCATGCTCGGATCTCCCGAGGCTCTGATGATCAAGTCACCGTCCAGTTCACCCGAATGTTTGATTTCACCGTCAATGTATAATCGTGTGGTATATGTGAAATCCGGTCCAAGCAATTCCAATGCAGCGGCAGTGGTGAACATTTTCATTGTTGATGCCGGTATCAAAGAAGTGTTTGCATTTCGTTTGTAAAAGGTTTCTCCACTCTCAAGATTGATGACACTCATACCAACAGTTGCATGTATCAATTCAGGCGCTGAAAGAATTGCATCAATATCCTCCTGCAATTGTTTTACAGCATGGATTTGTCC
>JBJTFZ010000082.1:0-2554 GCA_046093685.1 bacterium | reverse complement strand
CCCAGTGATTCACAACTTATTTCGATTCCAAATGCAGTTCTGTTGATTTGTACTTTATTCTTCATTAACTCTACTATTGAAGAGATAGATTGCTCCACTTCTATAACATGGTTATTATCATTGATAATCATTGGTATTGATGAGACTGAGGAACCGGGAATTTCAAAGGTCATGATTGGGATATTAGAATTATAATATTCACTTCCGGCATAGTGTATTGAATTATCATTGAATGCATACTCTGAATTGTTCAACCCCATTCCGCCAGACAGAAGTGTAATGCCTGTACTTGAATTGATTGAAAGAGACAAGGCCTGTATTTTGTCTTGTGAAGGAAATAGAGCATAGACACTTGAATTACTCAGTTCATTTCTTTGGATTTCTTTGATTGAAACAGGAGGACTTAACTGAACAACTTTCCCGTATGAAGGAATGGTATCCCAAATCCAAGGCATAGATGGAACCCGTCCAGCGAGATAATGGAGAACAAGGGCTGCATCCATCGGTGATGTTTGGAAGAATACTCTGGATAATGGACCTGCATCTGGAGGCATTATTGCGAGATAGTTTGATGAGTCATAGCGAAGGCGTTGACCATCAACACCTATATCAATGAAGCGCTTCCATAGAGTTGTATCTCTTTGATTGTCAGAAGTTCTATTACTGAAATAATACCGTCCATTGTGATTGACATCGGCTCTGTAGAGATTCGAAAATTCAGTGCTATCGGTTTTGAGAGAATCGGGCAATGCACTATCATTGACAGCCCAGCGCATGATAGCACGAGCATCCGAATGTGTAATATATCGTTGTTGAGGCATACCGGCATGCTTTTTACCCGGCAAAGAAGATCCATCAGCATCACCATTTCCCCAATCTTTACTAATTGGTCTAGTACGATTGTTCACTATTTCAAAAATACTTACCGTACCGCTTATTTCATTAGCCATAGCAAGATAACTTCTATTTTTTGAATGATTCGTGGGTGGTAAATACACAATGGTTTCCGGACCATTATCTCCCGAATATGTGGTTGTGTTTCTCGAATTTGCATAATCAACAAATGTGACATTATTGGGATTTGTGATATCATATGCCATGACTCCTCCCACTCTTTCCAATGTCGTAAAAGCATAGGTCCTACCATCGATTTCAACGACTGTTATTCCCTCAGGTTCAGGACCTTTTGCACGACTTCTGTTCTTCGGCGCATTGCTGACATTATCAGCATTGAAGATGGGGGAAATCCATGATAATGATGATGTAATCATCTCAAAATCATCACCACTGTCATAGATTACAGATTTTGTATCAGCATCAATTATTGAGAATGAGCGCGCACCAACACAGTGTATTTCTTCGAATAATCCATCGCCGTTTTTATCACCCGTTACATTCGTTACTCTGAATCTTCCGAGCATATGGCTTTTTCTCAATTGATTTAATTGCGGAAATACTCTTGGATCAAGTCTGTAATTACTAGCACCTACTGTTGTTCTTTCGGTAAATGTACCATACTCCTTTTCATCTCCTTCATTTGCTATCACCAAAAGTCTTTTCCCTTGAAATGAATAATTCGCAATTGCATCAGGAATGAAATTTGCTTTTATAGGCCAATTGGCAATTGCTACTGTGGAAATATTATCACAGGCATCTATACCATTCCCCTGAATTGAGATGTCTTTTGTTCCAAGTGGAAAGATTGAAGTTATTGTTTGGTTTACTAGATTTATTTCAGCGATGGCATTATTTTCTTGAAGCGTGACCCAAGCTGTTTTTGAAGAAGGCTCCACAGTGATATATTCAGGCTCCAAATCTTGTGACAGTGAACTCGTTGCCTTTATTTTTCTAACTCCTGCTGCAATAAGTGATGCTGCCTGCGAATTAAAAGAGGTAAAATTCAATGTATTGACATTGCTTTGGAATGTATTGTTGATACCTTTGCTGATGTCGATTATTGATATGGATCCTTCAGGATCAATTGTGTAATCGATATTTGGTTGTCCTTCGTTGGCAACCAATATTTTTGTGCCATCCGGTGAGAATGTAATCATGTCTGGCTGCGAGCCAACGATGAACTGCTTTATAGGTGCTCCATCGATATTCATAGCTATCACCGCACCCGGCTGCTCTGGTATGATATTTGGACATGAAGCAACCAATAATTGGTCGAATACAGCCAATGATGTAACAGATCCATATTGATTCATATTGATAGACCGAATCAATTTTGGAGACGAAGGCTCAGTAAAATCGGTAATGTCAATGTATCCTTCTATCCCACTTGTTGTGAACAATCGCTGGGTTTTCGGTTCATAGGCAATCACTTCACAAGAATTTGCTCTTGTTTTGGATGGCTCATAACTTCCGATATATCGAAGCGATAAATCTTCCGTTGCTTTGGGTGCCACTCTATCATCATCTCTAACGAACACATTGATTGTTGAATCACCTGATAATGAACAATTTTGAAATCCTGATATTCTGAATGTCGCATATTCTGTATGTTGTTCTTTTATTGTGTCCTGAACAATAGGCACAGACAAAGTTAGAC
>JBJTFZ010000081.1:0-9405 GCA_046093685.1 bacterium | reverse complement strand
ACTATGTTTCAGGAATTCTCCTCAGCGGTGTGATTGCATGGATTGCTTTGACTGTCCGAAATAAGAAGGTACAGATATGATCATTTTTTTCATGATTCTTATCCTACTTGCTTCATGCACAAAAGAACAGGAATTCAGGGAAAAACAAAAAATTCAAAAGAAACCGAAACAAGCCTCTGAGTTTTTGCCGATCACTCCACAAACTTCTGCCGATCTTGTTGAGTACACGGTGCATTTTGCTGATTCATCAGTTCAAGAGCCATATCAACAAATGAAGTCTCCGTATTCCACATTCCCGGGAATTGCAACATTTCGTGGAGGACCTTTCCGTGATATGCCATTGACCGGCATTCTCGATTCAATGCCAACCCGTATTGCTATTGATTGGACATTTAAAACTGATTGGGGAAAACGCAGTGAAGGAGATGCCGGAAAAGGAAGAGGTTGGGGTGGCGGAGCCGGTTGGACTGGTCAACCTTGTCTGTATATGGATACATCGACTCATAATGTAACTATCTATCAAGGATCATTGACGGGAAAAGTGTATCGTTTGAATTATGCCGATGGAATTGAGGTTGATTCAGCCCTCAATATTCATAATCCTATCAAGGGGTCTGTTTCGCTCGACCCTGAATTCAAGAATATCCTTTATGTGGGACAAGGAATTCGCTATCAAGCTCAATCGGGTGCAAGAGCATTTGATTTACAGACGGGAAAAGTTATTTCATTTCAGAATGCTTATGATAAGTATGCCAAAAGGCGCTGGGGGTTTTTTGACAGTTCCCCTATCATCTGGGGAGCATATTTGTTATGGCCTGCCGAAAATGGAATACTGTATAAATTTCTGAGAACTCCGAACGGATTTATTCCTCACTCAAAACTTGTGTATTCCGTCAAAGGAAATCCAAACTTGGGTTTGGAAGCAAGTATGGTGATCTATGGTCGATATGGGATCATTGCTGATAATGGAGGAAGCATCATTTGTTTGGACTTACACACACTTACACCTTTGTGGTATAGTGCAAATGGGGATGACACCGATGCCACTCCTGTTCTGGCAATTGAAGGTGGAAAGCCTGTTCTGTATACAGGTTGCGAAGTTGACAAACAAGGAAGAACTGGATTGTCTCACTTTCGAAAACTCTCCGTTTTGACAGGTGAAGAACTGTGGAGATATTCCATTCCATGTCATTCATTTAGTATTGATAAACATATCTTGAACGGTGGAATGTTGGGCACCCCTTTACTCGGTAGGGGCAATTGCTCACGCATGATATTCACTTCTTTTGTACAACATAAGCCCGGGAATACCGGAGTATTGATGGCATTTGATCGTAAAACCGGAGTGGTGCAATGGAGTACGGAACTTTCCGCTTATTCATGGTCCTCTCCGATTGGTTATTTGGTCAAAAGCGGTGAGTTTGTAATCTTCATGGGAGATGTGATCGGGAATGTGTATTTAATCAATGGCTCTACTGGAGCAATCATATACAAAGAACGAATTGGAAGCAATTTTGAAGCATCACCTGTTCCATGGAGGAATACGGCTATCATAGCTTCGCGAGGTACAAATATTTATAGGGTTTCTTTACAATGAAACAATTCTTTTTACTCATATCGATTTTTCTGATCAGTAGCATTCATGCGAATGCCGGAATATCATATCACAAGAAAGGTTCCGGATATCCTTTTGTTCTCAGCAAACCGAAAGGATATGTGAAGGGAACTCCTATGCCATTGATTGTTTTTCTTCATGGAAAAAGTCTCAGCGGTGACTCACTTGAAAAGTTAAAGTCTTATGGTACAATCTCTGCAATAACAAAAGGGAAAAAAATTCCTGCAATTGTTGTGGCCCCTCAAACGCCGGAAGGTGAGGGATGGGTGCCATCAAAAATATTGCGTGTGATCAACGCTGTGAAGCGAATGACCACCATCGACACGAATAGGATTTATGTGACCGGAATGAGTATGGGTGGATATGGTACATTCAGATTTGTTGCCGCATATCCCCATATCGTTGCTGCAGCCGCTCCAATGGCCGGTGGGGGTGATCTTCATGGAGCCAAAAATCTCAGCACCGTTCCATTGTGGGTTCTTCATGGAAAAAAAGATGTGGATGTACCTTTTGTGCAATCTTCAAAAATGGTGAATGCAATCGCAAAATGTGATAGCACAAAATGCATATTCACACCATACCCCAAAATGGGACATTCGGAATTCACCCAAATGTTTGAAAAGGATGAACTCTATGAATGGCTTCTTGCTCACAAAAGGGAGAATGGTCAATCACCATTGAGAATGCCTAATCCACGGATACCCACATTACAGTATCGTCCTGCAAAGAAGAAGAAGGATTCAACAGTGATTGAATCACCTCGCTGATTTTCTTATTGCCTTGTAAATGTTTTGCGCATCTCCTCTTCGTAACAAATACCCTGACATGAAGGGAAGAGGTTTTCTTGTGAACTCGGGATTGGAGTATGCGCTGTCCAATGCCGGACTATATCGTTTAGCGAAGAGATTTATGGGGCGTGCATATCGACCATATAGAACAAAATCCCATGTACTTTGATCATAGTTTTCAAATGGAATACCGGTATCATCTTGGAATACAGTGTTTGCTTTGTTCAAGAGAAAATTTCTGATTTCAGAAAATCCGGCATTATGCATCAAATAACTGGCGCTCTTTACATAGGTGTTGAAACCTTTCATCCCATTCAAAAAAGATCGAAGAGGAATATTGTTCGAAAAACCGATTTTTCCCGCATAAGTGCCATTTCCAAGATTGGCATAGATATATGTCAAACGTTGGATATAAGTCGAGCCATTCTTTGTGAAATAAATATCATGCACTTCTTGAACAGGAATTTTTGAAGTATCTCGAGGATTTGTGTCAATTGTTCCATTTGCATGTAAGAAACGCCTTCCATGGCCAATCAATGTATGTTCGGTATGAACGAGAAATAGACCAATGAGAGGTAAAGCACCATCCACTTTTTCTGCGGTAATGAATTTTCGCATTTTGTCGGTGATGAAATAACTATAATTGGTTACCTCATTGATATTGATTTGTACAGACTGTAAATAATCTGGAATTCCGGTTGTGTCTCTTGCAGAGAATTTCTTGAATGATCCGGGTGGTTCAAATGCGATGAACACATATTGCTTGTAATTGGGGAATAAAGTAACGGCATGCAATGCGTCCGGCCCGCTAAATGGGTAAAACAATGTGCCTTCATCGACTTTATCGGAAGCAAGCTCTGTTTGGGCAAACTGACTCATTGGTTGCAGTCTCTTGGTTTTCACCTTGCGAAACAAATCCTGTAGTCTCTTTGCATGGGCGCCGTAAAATCCATATTGTGTCATCCCGCGTAGACGATTCCCGCCCATCGGCAAACCCGCTATGAATCTTGATGATTCGTCGATTGTTGTATCCAATCCTCGTGGTAATTCTGAAGAGATGGGAATAGTGTCTTTCTTTTTCGTAATCGAGTCTGTATTGATGGTTTGTGCTTGTAAATCATTGTTTTTGTTTTGATCAGATGATGTATTGCAACCCAATAGTGAAATGATGCACAATGCAACCAAAAGAATTTTCATAAAATGTCCATTCATAATAAACTACAATAAAGGCCCTTAAGCCCGGGTGTAAAGGTTACCCATAAAGTTATTTAGATATCAATAATCAGACCAAACAGATGATTACATTCGACAAAACAGACAATGAATTTCATTTCCAATGATGAAGATTATGGCCTTTTTCTGTAAAAAACCGATTTTCTTTGAGTAGTATTCATGAGTAATCTCGTGGTGTCCTGTACATTCCCACATGTTATGGTGAATGTTTCGGAAGTCCCCAAAATGATTCGTTGATATGTGATTTTCCATTGCTTGCCGGTCTTCTCTTCTTTTATTCCAACGCGTTTCATTTCATACCCAAAATTCATGGATTCTATGAGTTTAATAGCTTTGGATTTACCTAGTTTCTTTAACTCCTGCGGTTCATGGAGAAAGGGAAGCATCTCTTCATATCGTGAATTTTTGTAGAGAATCTGAAGATAGGATAAAATATCCGTTGAATAAAAGCAGAGTGGGTTTTTGAACAAACACGAAGTGTTATTTCCGGATTGCGCAAACATGGATGTTTGAAGCGAAACCACAACAATGCATATGATGACTTTCAACATGTGAAGTCCTATGTGATTACTTTCTTTGAATCTTTTTTGGCATGTCCGCAGCCACATAAGTGAGAACCGCCATTGAAGCGGTACACAAAGCTATTTCTCGAGGATTCAATTTATCCATCATGTCTGCATTTGTATGATGATAGTTGAAGTATTTGGAATCATCAACAAGCAGACCCATTCCGGGCACACCCATTTCCATGATTGGACCAATATCAGCTCCGCCACCACCTTCCTCACATGAAGAAGCATCTATAACTCCAAGAAGTGAGCATATTTCCTTTGCCAATTCCATTCCTTTTGCACTGCCACCAAAATCATATCCTTTGGGTTTGAATGTGCCGGCATCACTTTCCACTGCCAAAACATGATTCGGAATTTCTTTGGCATGCAACTTTGCATAGGTTTTACCACCCATGAGTCCATTTTCTTCATTTGTCCAGAAGCATACGCGAAGTGTGCGCTTCGGTCTCAGACCCAACTTCTTTATGACTCGCAGGGCTTCCCATGCTGCTATGCATCCACCTCCATCATCCATTGCGCCTTGACCAACATCCCAAGAGTCAATGTGTCCGCCAAAGACAACGATCTCTTCGGGTTTTTCAGATCCTCGAATTTCTGCAATGACATTTCTAGATTGTGCATCAGGTAAGAATTTTCCTTCCAGCTTCAGAGTGACATTTGGTTTTAATCCGAGTGAACATTGTCTGTCAAGCATTTCTGCATCTTCAATTGAAATTGCAGCATGTGGGATTTTCTTCACATCATCAGCATATCGCATGCCTCCCGTATGTGGCGTATTGAGTGAGGCGGGTCCGACAGAGCGAACCAAACTTGCTATAGCTCCATGTTTAGCTGCTTCGGAAGCACCATTTACTCTATACTTTACTGTCTCGCCATATTTGGTGAATGGTACATTGAACAGAACAATTTTCCCGATAGCTTGTTTTGAACGTTTTTCCAGTTCATCAAAACTATGAACCACCATCACTTCGCCTTTAATGCCGGCGGTAGGTGTTGCAATTGTTCCACCCAAGCCAAGAACAGCTATGTTTTTACTGAATGGCGCATGTAATGTCAATGATTCATTTCCACGAACCCAATGTGGTACCATAACGGCTTCGGTATAAACGGTGTCAAATCCATCTTTTTTCATCGTTGCAACAATCCAATCGATTGCTTTTTCGAGATTTTGTGAACCACTTAATCGGGGACCATATGTATCACACATAATGGATAATCGAGCATATGCATTGCTGTCTTTCAAAGCTTCAGCAATGATTTTTGATGCGATGTCTGAATATTGTTCTCTGATGGATTTTTCTTGATTTTCAGTTAAGACCGCATAAGCTGTTCCACCAATGATGCTTATGAATGCAAAGCAGAGAATGATGATTGACTGTTTCATGTCAAACCTTATAATGTTCAATAAGATGCTTCAAACTACGAAAAATATCATCGGGCTGAATATCACGAATGCATGTGAATTCTTTGTCGGTTCCTTGATATTTGCAGGAGGCAGGTTTGGGAGAGAAATAAAAACAAGGACTGCAAGCAAGATCTCTTCTTGCAACTTTTGCTTTTGGATTCATCCAAGGTGCAGTATGCACATGACTGGTATATCCAAAAATGGCAATCATAGGTAATTGCAAGGCCGCAGCGCAGTGCATCAATCCGGAATCATTGGATATGAATGCACTGCATTGTTTCATAAGTGCTATGCTTTTGGTCAGTGTTGGAGTTTCCACAATGATTGGTTTTGCATCAGATTGCTTTTCCTGTATCTTTTCGACAATTGATTGATTCAACCCCATTTCTTCAGGACCCCCAAACAACAATGTTGTCAATCCGAGCTGTGCATGAGCTTCAGCACAGACTTGTGCATAATATTCCGGACTCCACCGTTTGTTGATCTGATTTTTTACAATTGCTGAACCAGCATGAATTCCCAATACTGGTTTCTCATGTAGATTGTGATGCATCATCCATTGATCGGAAAATGAAAGATCATCTTTTGTAAGATGAATGGACATTCCCGGGATTGTATTAGGAATCGAACAACCAAGCAATGAAGCAATGCGTAGGTTTTCTTCACAATTATGCAGGGCATCATTCTCTTTGATCCGAACATTGTTCAACATGTTCAATTGTGAAAGTGAATCATGAAGATATGTATGCCCAATCCTGAACCGCGAACCTATTGCTCGGGCCACAACGGCATAATGCCAACGATTTGCCGGAAAAGCAGTGATTGTATGAGAATAATTTTTGCCTAAGCTTTTTAAAAATTGTATTGTTCGAAGTGGTGACTCTTTTAAAAAATCCCAATGATGAACCATTGTGATATTGGGATTTGAAGAAAATATGTCTGCAATGCCCCTGAACATCGTCAAGATATCGATGTGGGTGTCCGGATATGTCTGTTTGATTATATCCAGTGAAGGAGTGAACATCAAAGCATCCCCGATTCCCGACAGCAGAAGAACAAGAATGCGATCACCATTTTTTACGGGAGCAATTGTGGATTCCTTCAGACATTCAGGATTCTTGTTTGTGACATGTAAATCGACACTTGGTAGTATGTTGAAGTCTGAATTTCCCTGCATCGCATTATCCCAAATACATCATGTCTTGCTGTTTCGGTATTCCTGAAACAATGGGTTTCCCATCGTTCAAGAATACCATGTCAATTTCAGTTCTCATCCCAATGATTCCGGGTATGTAAATGCCGGGTTCTATTGAGCATGATGTCATGGGTATGACGGTTCTTGTGTCGCGAGTCTCATAATTATCCATATTCGCACCGGGTCCATGTGTTTCATTTGTAATACTATGCCCCGTTCTATGAACAAAATACTTCCCATACCCTTGAGTTTGAACCACTTCTCTGACGGCATCATCGATTTCACAACCCATTACAAGTTGATTCTGCTGGAATCTCTGCTCGAACAGAGAAATACCTGCATCTCTTGCATCGATGATGGTTTTAAACAAGTGTTCATGTTCACTGAGCATGCTTGTTCCTGTATTACACATCCATGTAATGTCTGAATATGTGCCTTTGCCATGTGCAGGCATCGCCCACATGTCTATCAAAACTATTGTATCAGGACCGAATGTTGATGATTGTTCCTTCGATGGCGCATAATGCGGACTGGATGCATTGATGTCTCTAGCTATGATTGGCTCGCTATACGTTGTTAAGCCACATTCTGAAAATCTGCGCATTACGAATTGCTGAATTGTATATTCGTCCGCAATTCCATGTTTTTTGATGGCATTTCTAATTTCCTCGAATGTTTCATGCATGATTGCACCCAAAGTAGGAGCGGTGAATGCAAGATTTTCTTCCATCTGTTCTTTAGTCCACACTGCCGCGATTTTCTGCAACAGATTGGCTGAACTGTATATTTCCGCGCCAATGGATTTCAGAAATTCCACTGACCCGGCATCAACTTTTGATGCTGTTGGAATGGCATTCATCGGAGAATATTCAATGGCGATTCGAGGATGCGTTTCGATGAAGTGTTTTAGTGAATTTTCCCATTCTGCATATCCTGCATACACATGATGCTTTCCATGTACATGTCCGAGTGTGAAATCTTCTATTGCATGAACAAGTATTTGCGGTTCACCCTGCGCCGGAATGAGCACCGCCCAGCGGCGTGTGCAATGCATGTGTTTGGGCATTTCGACGATTTCATGTGCAATGGAGTTGCTTCCCCTGAAGTCAAGTAAAAGCCAACCATCAAGCTGTTCTTCTTGCAAAGCTTTTTGTATGTGAGGCAATGACTTCATGCAAGTGCATTGACAGCGGTTTTGAATACTTGTCCTCGATGTTCGAAGTTTGCGAACATGTCAAATGACTTGCAGGCAGGGGAGAATAACACAATGTCTCCGCTATGAGCTTCTTCAGTCGCAAGAATTATTGCATCTTCCAATGTGTTGGCTTTCAGACATCGTTTGGAAGTGCAAAAATGATTGAAAATGGTTTCTTGATCTTCACCTATTGCAATGATTGTTTTCACATGCCTTTGAACCAGTGGATCTAAGTCGGCATAGGCATTATTGTCACCCCTGCCACCCGCGATCCAAATGATCGGCTCTTTATAGCTCGACAATGCATACCAAGCTGCATTGATATTGGTGGCTTTTGAATCATTGATGAAGTGAACATTGTTTCTTGATCGCACAAATTCCAATCTGTGTTCCACGCCTGAGAATTGCATGAGTCCATCACGAATATTCTCATTTCGGATTTCGAATGCTCTTGCCGCCAATGCGGCAGCCATGGAATTGTACCGGTTGTGAACGCCGGGGAGGCGCACATCTTCGAATGGCATCAATACTTCCTCATTATGCATTGAAGAAACGAATACCAGTTGATTGTCTCTTGCATAAGCCCCTTGCTGCACGGGATTCATGCTGATGTACTGAATATTCGCTCGAGACATCCCGGCGCATGCTGCTGCATCAGGATTGTCTGCATTCAAAATTACAATATCATTCTCGTCCTGATTCAAGGAAGTTTTCCACTTTGCAAATCTATATGCTTCAAATGTTCCGTGATAATTGAGATGATCAGGTGTGATGTTCAGAATCATTCCCAATTTCGGCTTATAATATTTTATTCTATCAAGTTGATAACTGCTTGCTTCTATCACGAGAATGGTGTTTGGATCCAATCCTTGAAGGCAATCGCTTAATGGTGTGCCGATATTTCCTGCGGCAATCGCCGGAATTCCCGCATTGTTGAACACAAAAGCAGTTAATGCCGTAGTGGTGGTTTTCCCATTGGTACCGGTGATGGAGATAATCGGATTTCGAACATGGGAAGCTGCATATTCCAACTCACTGATGATTGGAATTCCTCTCGCTTCAGCTTCCTTGATGATTGCTGAATGAGGTGGAACACCCGGTGATGTTATAATCAATTCACAGTTTGACAGAGCTTCTTGAGTATGCTCACCAAATTCATGGGAAATTCCGGCCCCTGACAAAAAATCAATTGTTGATACATGCTTATCAGCGGGAGAAGACTCTGTGAGAAAAGGGGTGTCTCCGTCTAGTTGCGCCAATCTTGCAGCCGCTATTCCACTTTTTCCCGCACCGATTACAGTGATGTTCATTGTTAAATCCAAAATAAAATGCCACATCGCTCATGAATGAGGAGAATCGTTCAGTACACATGCGTTATGCCAACTAAGCAAAACACTGCGAT
>JBJTFZ010000080.1:0-17188 GCA_046093685.1 bacterium | reverse complement strand
CCTCCAAGTCAGACTCTAAATCCATAGTGAGCTTGATCAAACGAGGAAATTTGCAAAACTCCGACATTGCCCACATCATGTCATTCGTGAAAGAACATGGCGGAATTGATTATGCTCAAAACAAAGCCAAATCATTGATTGACGAAGCTGTGAATTTGCTTGAAGTGTTCCCTGATTCTGTTTACAAATCATCTTTGCATGATTTTGCACATTTCGTCATTGAAAGACAATCATGATATCATGGAAAGAGAACAATATGTTCCCCTCTTTCTGCTTCTTTGATTGATAATAATGCATCCTTCATTGCACTCTCCCCGATTTTTGCTTCGATGGACACACTGCCGAGAACCCTTTCCTGCAAATGATTATTGGGATATATCCACTCATGTGCTTCTTTTGCTTTGATAAAGAGCTGTTCTTGTTTTTTCTTCAGTACGGATGTGATTTTTTTGTGCAATCCATCCAATTGCTTTTCAATTCCATGCTCCGCTGCCAAAACAGCTCCCTGTAATGAAGCATCAATCGTGGATGCATGTTTCGAAATGCTGTGCATGGTTTCGTGTAAGTCACTTCGCATTTTCTCAAAGAGATGATCTCCGGATTCATCATTGGCGAAACGCTCTGTCAATTCCTTCTCAATATCATTGATTGATTTCATGAATGAATCGGCAGTCAATCCGTATTTCAACAGATATTTTGATATTGACTGAGAAATGATTGTGCAAGAATGACGGGGGTATAGAATCGGAATGAGAAGTTCATGATGAGAATATGCTTGTTGTAATTGCATCATATATTGCAATTCCCCGGGGCCGACAACCATGCCTATTGTTGGAAGAATTGAATCTTGAACTATAGGACGGAGAAGGACATTCGGTGAAAAGCTAGCTTTATTATCAGACCAATATTCTTCAAATTCATTTCGAGTGAATGTTTTCGAACCAATGAGAAATCCATCATTTTCTGCATACTCAACTTTTATCCTGCGACCTGTTTCATCGTGATAAAATGCATTGATGATTCCTGCCTCTGCCTGAATGATCGAACCTTCCTGAAGCAGTTCTTCATTTGCTTTGTCAACCAATGATTTCAACTCACCGGGATGACAAATCTCTTTGTGCATTATATCAGCAAACAATCCTGCCTTTCGGGCCTTTGATGCCAATAAGAATAGCATGCCGAATTCACCAAGGCGTTTATTCATGAAGCATAAAAATGCTTCAGACCACGACACACCGGAGCGATATATTTCCTTAAGTTCATTCACCATTGCACTTCCATACTCTGAAGTTGGCAATAATGAAGCAACATGATCAATCACTGAATCAATGTCATCCGAAAATGTTCGTTCCGAAATGGATATTCGCGATTGCAAATTCTCCAAAGAATCACATTGGATGGAATGAAGTGCTCCTTGGGTATCAATAATTGTTGCAATGCCGGTTTCCATTCCATCATGATCATTGTCTTCAATCCAAAACACCGGAACAACCTGCCGATCAGCATGCGACCGAGATTCCGCCAATGCGATGCAGGACATTGCCTTGTAGAGAGAATAGAGAGGGCCGCCAAGAAAACCCGGCTGTTGACCTGTTATGATGACAAACGCATTCCCCGAAGACAAATCATCCACATATCGTTGTTGAAGTGGGGTTAGTTTCAATCCCGACATCGAATTGGAAATAATATTTGCGGAACTCGGTCCAAGCAATGATGCACGAGACTTCTGAAACATCTCCGCAGGTTCTGTAAGCGTATGAGCAAGCAAGAATGCTTTGGATATTCCCGGTATTGACTGATATGGAATGTTTAAGACTTTCATAGGTCGGGTTGATCCATCAATGAACCGAGCGAGGAGTGTTTTTCTTTCATTCCAATCATGTTTTCTACATACTTTGCAAGAATATCAAATTCTATGTTGACCTGTGCATTGACGGTAAGACTTCCAATCGTTGTAACCGCCAATGTATGCGGTATGATTGCTAGCATGCATGTGTTTCCTTGCACACGGGCAACCGTCAAACTCACGCCATTGATGCAGATGGAACCAACCGGAACAACATATTTGCGATACTGTTCAGGAAATGAAATCCACAATTGCCAACCACCACCTGAGACAGTTCCAATGGAATGTACTCTACCAACGCAATCCACATGACCTTGGACGATATGTCCACCAAGTCTGTCAGACAATTGCAATGCTCTTTCAAGATTGACCGAATCACCAACTTTCAATGAGCCCAAAGTTGTTTTCAGAAGAGTCTCTTCAACGGAATCCACACGAAATTCCTCACCATTCACGGCAATCACTGTTTGACATGCACCATTCACGGAAATAGAATCATCGATTGCAAGATCGCTCATGACTTTTTTTCCGCGAATCGTCAGTGTGATACCGCTTCCTTTATGTTCGATTTTTTTGATATTGCCGATTTCTTCTATCAGTCCGGTGAACATATCAATACGCCATATAAGTATAATAAATCATCTACAAAAGTACTGAATCCTCAGAATTGGGCTCGCATTCCAAGATAGATCATCCGATTGTCCAACATCCCCCATACTAGAGAACCTTCAAAGAGATTGCTATTCGGACGATTCGGTGAAATCACCACATGACTTTGCAAAGTGTTCATGATGTTTTCGGCACCCAAATACACATCAAATGCCGGAGTTTTCCATGATAGTTGAGCATTGAGTCTAGTAAATGACGGATAAGAATCAGCCATGCGGAATCCCTCCGGATTTTCCATTGTGGAAGGAAGTCTTCCTTCGCCATTCCACATCGCAGTCACATCACATTGCAATTTGTCATCGAACAATGTTTGTGAGAGAGTGAACAATGCCCTATGCGGACTAACCATGATTCTTCTCTGCATCCGATGATCATTCATTTGCCACATGTCATTGAATCTCCATGCAAGATTCATTGTACATCCTGTCCATGGCAATACTTGCATTTGCATCATGAAGGATGTTGCATATGCCATGGAATCATTGACTATTCGTAATGTTCGTGCCGAAGCGTCAAAGTCGGTGTTCACTTGATTGAGGAATCTCGTTTGATACAGCTCGGTGTCGAATGTGAATGGCATCCCGAACAATTGTGTGGTATATGTCACGGATGCTCCATAATTCCATGCTTTTTCGGGATTCAACACGGAGTCAATTTCCACATTTCTGTTATTCACGAATGCGGACATATTATCCGTGAAAATATTTGCCACTCTCATCCCACTTCCCGCAGACATGCGAATATTCAAGGATTCCAATGGGGAGTACTTCAGATGCATTCTGGGAGTGATGATTGTTCCGAACATATTGTGAAAATCAATTCTCAATCCTCCCACAATCGTGATTGTTTCACTTGGAGTGAATGTATTCTCAGCAAATATTCCCGGTACGGACTCTGTGCGATTTCTGTCCGAACCAAGTAAAGATTCATCAAATGCATCATAGGTAAAAGAAAGGCCATACCACAACTTGTGATCATCGGCGATTTCTTTCACGGCGATTGCCTTTATAAATCCACTCTCTTGATTTCCATCATATTCTCTGATTCCAAATGATGAATGCATCGTGTGAAGAGAACCTGCCATTTGTATGGCGAAAGATTCCGCAAAAGAATTATCCAATTCCAGAAAACCGATTTTTCCAATAACATCACTTCGCTCAAGATGCGTTACACTCGAAAAGATGCCGTTTGACGCATTCACTCTTGCAAAAGGAGTGGTCATGCCACCTTTATGTTCATCATTCACATATCGAGCAATAAGTTGATACTCCACATCATCAGCCATATATTCCATTCTGAATGTACCATTCAGTTTGTCAAATAATGGCATGTCGATATACCCATCATCATTGCCATCCATTTCATGATTGAATGTGCTTCCATGCAACATAATCATGGCATGCAATCCCTGAACAGGTTCAATCGCAGAAGCAATGTTCAATTCATATCGTTCCATTTGATTTACATATGCATTCACAAACAATCGAGGCGACATAATGGGCTTGAGCATCTCGATATTGATGAGTCCTGCAACACCCTCATACCCATTCATGACGGAAGCGGCTCCTTTTGAGATACTGATTGACTCCAAAAAGGCACCTGGGATGAGGTCCATTCCATATGGCAAAGCCAGACCTTTCATTGCAGGAACGGCTTCAATCATTTGCTGAGTATACATACCTTTCAGACCAAGCAGCTGAATTACTTTTGCTCCTGTGGCGGCGTCGGCATATGAAACTTCAACGGATGGACTTCGCTCGAATGATTCAGCAAGTGAACAGCAAGCTGATTCGCGAAGTTTTTTGGAAGATATTTTTTCTGTTTTTATGTCAGCTTTTGAAATCGACTGCAAACTCTTTTCTTCCACAATCACTGATTGTGATCGCGCATCGGGATTCAGAAAAATGTGAAGAGGCAGGTCATCTTGATTGATTTCCAGAGTATCTTTCGCATATCCCACTGAAGAGACTATGAGTGCTTTTTGTGATTCTGAAGATCGAATGATCACAAATTGTCCTTGTTGATCTGCACGAACACCGGTATTTGCATTCTTCCACATGATGGTTGCACCGGGCAACCTTGCGCTATCTATTGAACTATGCACTATACCTTTTATCGTATCTATTTGCGATAAACCGGGTACAACACATAGGAAATTGAGGCATGCCAAAAGCATGATTCTTACACATCCAAACATGGTATTCTCGAAGTTAGTTAGAAATACAATTCTCATTCATTGAGCATTGGTATTCTATATTCGAAAAATGCAAAGATCGGTTCGATCAAGAAGGAAAGAGGACGAAAAAAGAAAAGGAATAGAGGAAGCAATGTGATGCATGGAATTGATGCGAATATGAACATCGTGATTCCAATTTTCGAGGTAACCCGCCAATGGAGAAATGAATGCGATGGAGATTGATAATGGAAATCCCTCAATTTTCAATGCGGTATCAATGAGCTCATCACCACAACATGGTGGAGCATCTATTGCGACTTGAGAATACTCTTTCTCACAGCAATCATCTGAATGATTAAAAGTAAGTGAAACAGATTCAACTTCGCCGCAACAATTGTGGACAAGTAGTGGTGCTCCGCTCATTGTTGAAATGAACAGGAGTAAGAGAATCATCGATATGAATTTGTGTGTATTCATTCATCATCGGATGTCATGCCATCAACGGCCACATCCTGTTTATTTAGTAAATCTCTTTCTTGATATTCTGCCACGCGCTTATCTCTTCTGGATTTGGCCAATTCTCTCAGGTCAACAACTCGATCAGCCTCATCAACAATTTCCGCACCCAACATGGTTTCCAGAACATCCTCCATTGTCACTAGTCCTTCAATACCCCCATATTCATCAACAACGATGAACATATGCTGCCTTCCTTGAAGAAACTGTTCAAGAGCTTTTTCCAGCGTTGCATTGTCAGGAATGAAATTCGCTTGACGCACCATTCTGTCCATTGAGCGATCTCTTCTGCCATCTAGAGCAGCTCTCAATACATCTTTTGTGAGAGCATATCCAATCACTCCATCAATGGAATCTCCTTCCCATACCGGAAAGCGAGAATACATTAAAAGTTCAGGCAATAGTGCAACTTCTGCGACGGTTTTGGTCGATTGAACGCTGAATACCACGGATCGAGGAGTCATGATGTCTGCAACACGAATTTCACTGAAATTCATGATGCTTTTGAAAATTCTATATTCTCCGTCATCAAGTGTTCCTTCCTCACGAGCCGTATCGACCAAAGCATCAAATTCTTCCCTTTGTTCGGATTCCGTCATGGGTGGATTCAATGCCATCCCAAGACGAACCAGTAGAACACTAAAGGGATAGAACATGAAGGACAATACCCTGAGATATATGAATGTGGAAGAAGTGAGTCTTTCGGCATATCGTTCACCAAGGGCCGAAGCAAGAGTTTTGATCACGATGACCAAAATCAAAGAAATAAACAATGTTGGAATCTCGGCAAGAGGATTTTCCAGACCCGAAGCTGTCCACAACAATGTAAATGCGCCAAGCATCAGTAAGATGAGCGCATCCATGATGAGCAAAGAAATGCGTGCTTGAGCAGCATGAGTAGAACGCAAACCAATGAGATATCCGGCTCTTTCCGGCTTTATTGCTTCAAATGCATCCAAGAACTGAGGGGTCAGTTCCGTAAGGGCAGCCCTTGAAAGCGCATTAATAGCGGTTAAAATGAAGCAGATAATGAGCAAAGAAAGTTCAAGATACATTAGGCCAACATCTCATGTGAAACATCTCAAGCATTTGATCTTGAAAGAATTAGAACTTCCAATTTGAGCAAATACATAACAAAACTACCAAAAAAACGACAGAGAATCGGCTTTGTTTGGGCTATTGTGAAAGTTAGTAATCAGTAAAAGCCCCTTTCCCTCCTAAAAAACAGTTTGTTTATTCAAAGAAATGACCATAAATTTGCTGCTCGTGTTTGCAACGGGCTCGTAGCTCAGTTGGGAGAGCGCTTGAATGGCATTCACGAGGTCAGGGGTTCGATCCCCCTCGAGTCCACAGAAAAAAAAAAGAATGATTGGGATCGTAGCTCAGCTGGTTAGAGCGCTGCCCTGTCAAGGCAGAGGTCGCGAGTTCGAGCCTCGTCGGTCCCGCAGAAACCCGCGCTTCTTTGAAGAGCGGGTTTTTTTATTCCCATACCGTTGAAATTCCACTATGGCATCAATCAATTTTAGTATTTTGCCCATCCAATAATCCAAATCAAAAGGATCTCACGAAATGTCCGGCAAAGTGTATAACCTGTTTCGTTTCATCGCATTCATCTCCATCGCACTCCTAGGCTTTCAATCGATGGCTTATTCTCAGCCATTGGTTCAAAGTAAAGCCATTGATGGACTACGCGACAAACCCCTGAAATACTTGGCATTGACCCAATGCACCTTGATTCCTCAACCCGGAAGAATCATCCGGAATGCAACCATCATAATACGCAATGATCGTATCGAAGCGGCAGGTGCGCAGTTGTCCATTCCCGTTGGTGCAACGGTTCGTTCAATGAACGGAGCCTTTGTCTATGCCGGATTCATTGAATCCTATTCTTCCGCTGGTTCACCTGGTGGATCTCAAAAGCGCGGATTTTCAGGCGAAGGTGAAGACGAAATAGAGAAGCCTGCTTCACTCAACAGAGGAGCACGGTATTGGAATGAAGCAATCAAGCCTGAAATGAATATTGCCAACTCATTGGGAATTGATGAAAAATCAGCATCTGAATTGTATAAGCAAGGTTTTTGCATCGCGCATGTCAATTCAATGGATGGCATAATGAGAGGAACATCAGCTCTCGTATTTGCCAAAACAGGTTCCGCCACCGAAGTCATCATCAAACCGGATATTTCACAGTGGATGTCATTCAGAAAAGGAAATGCAAGAAATGCATATCCCTCATCATTGATGGGAAGCATTGCATTGATCAGACAAGCATTTCTCGATGGCAGATGGTATGCCGAAGCGCAAAATGCATTCGCAAAAAATCCCAAAGTTCCTGCACCTGAAACAAACTTTTCGCTCGAAGCCATTGCCGGGATTTTTTCTAGAAAAACACCGATAGTTTTTGAAACCGGAAATGAACATGCAGTATCGAGAGTCGCAAAGATTGCAAAGGAATTTGATTTGAATGTGATTTATGAAGGAAGTGGTTATGAATACCGTAGGCTTTCTCAAATCGCATCTCTGAAAGCTCCGATGATCATCCCATTGTCTTTCCCGAATACGCCGAATGTGCAATCATTGCGCAATGCTTCAGGTGTTTCTCTTGCAGAATTGAAAGCATGGGATGTGGCTCCGTCCAATCCTGCATTGTTGGAATCTGCAGGAGTAAAATTTGCATTCACGATGAATGGCTTGAAAGACAAATCAGAATTCTTGAAACAACTCCGCAAAGCGATTCGCTATGGACTAAAAGAAGAAACCGCCTTGGCTGCTTTGACAACCATCCCCGCAGAATTATGGGGCGCTGAAGACTTTGCGGGCACAATCAAGCCGGGAGCATTTGCGAATCTTGTGATAGCCGATGGAAATATTTTCACTGATGGTTCAATCACTTCAGTATTTGTTGCCGGAGAAGAACATGTTCTGCAGCAAAAACCGGAATATGATATTCGAGGACATTGGAGATTCACGGCTGAATCACTTCCAAAAATGCAATTGCAGATTGAAGGGAAAGTTGAAAGCCCAAGCGCGCACTTCATGAAGGATTCCACCAAAATTGCAATCACCATTCAACAAAGTGGAAAACAAGTGCACTTCGCATTCGATGGTGATTCGCTCGGCGCAGTTGGCTCCATTCGTTGCACTGGCTTCATGGATTCACTCAATGCCAGAGGTTCGGCACTTCTTCCAACCGGTAGAGAAATCACCTGGAGCGCGGTTCGTGATAGTGGTTTTGTTGAGAAACCAAAACAAGAAAAAGAAGGGGTGAAATTATCTGCGACCTATCCTATTGTATATCCTGACGGACCTTTCGGACTCGATTCAAAGCCGGCACAAAAATCCGTCATGTTCAAAAATGCAACGGTTTGGACTTCCGCAAAAGATGGCATACTCAAAGGAGTGGATGTATTCATCTCGGGTGGAAAAATCATGGGTATCGCCAAAGACTTACAACAAAAAGCTGATACTGTGATTGATGCAACGGGCAAGCACTTGGCTCCCGGAATCATCGATGAGCATTCCCACATAGCAATCGAAGCGGGAGTGAATGAAGGAACACATGCCATTACAGCTGAGGTTCGCATCGGAGATGTTCTGCAACCTGACGACATCAACATTTACCGTCAACTTGCAGGCGGCGTAACGGCAAGTCATCTTCTTCATGGATCAGCAAATCCAATCGGTGGGCAATTGCAACTCATAAAATTGCGTTGGGGTGATGATGCCGATGGTTTAAAAATGGATTTTCCCGGGACTATAAAATTTGCCTTGGGTGAAAATGTGAAGCAAGCAAATTGGGGAGACCGATTCACATCACGATATCCGCAAACCCGCATGGGTGTTGAAGAAATCATGCGTGATGGATTCCGAGCCGCGCTCGAATATGAGAAGGCATGGAAAGAAGCTGGTACATCAGGAAAACTTCCACCAAGGAAGGACATCCAATTGGAAACACTACTTGAGATCATTCGAGGCAAAAGACAAATTCATTGTCATTCTTATGTGCAAAGTGAAATCCTCATGCTCATGCGACTCGCAGAAGAATTTGGTTTCAAAATCAACACATTCACGCATATTCTCGAAGGGTATAAACTTGCAAAAGAAATGCAAGTGCATGGCGTTGGTGCTTCGAGCTTCTCAGATTGGTGGGCTTATAAATTTGAAGTATATGATGCCATCCCTGAAAATGCCCCCATCATGCATGAACAGGGAGTAACTGTGGCGATCAATTCAGACGATGCGGAAATGGCTAGAAGATTGAATCAAGAAGCCGGCAAGTCAGTCAAGTATGGTCCTGTTTCTGAAGAAGAAGCCATGAAATTCGTCACCATCAATCCTGCAAAACTTCTCAAAGTTGACGATCGCATCGGGTCGATTGAAGTTGGCAAAGATGCTGACATCGTGCTTTGGACAGGGAATCCTCTCTCCAATTTTTCAAAGGTTGAACAAACCTATGTGGATGGAAGAAAATATTTCGATAGAAAAACAGATGAACAACTTCGCAAAAGAGATGCATCAATACGAACCACACTTGAGCAAAAAGCATTGCAAAGCAATGAAAAAGGTGATGGAGGGAAAGGTCGTTTTTCAGGAAACAAACATCTCTATGATTGCGAAGACATAGCAGATGAGGTTGCAGGATTCGAGGGAGAATAAAGCAGCACATAAAAGTAGTTTTTCAAGAGCCGTCTCACAAGGACGGCTTTTGTATGTTGCATGAAATCATCAAGGGAATTTCATGCCTCCTCTTTCTAAGATTCCTTCTTTTTGGATTGTGGTGTTCATGATGCTTGGGGCAAGCATTTATGTAATAATGGACATAACCCCAGATGCCTTTACATTATTGATAGCTTCATGTTGTTTTCTACTAGGATGTTCACTCCATGCAGCAAACAAAGTGATGAGTTCCATGTTGTTTGGAATGTTCATCATGGCAGAAGTTGGATGTTTGCAACCTAAAATTCCGCACAAACACACTGTTCGAATGAAAGGCATAGTGAATGGACGAGTGGTGGAACATCACAAGGCATCTAAAGTCCAAACAGTTATTATCAAAGGATATATTGATACACCACAATTGCCAAGATTGGAGAAATGCATCATCCTCGTTACCATTCATGGAAATGAATTGGTCATTCAACCGGGAATGTTTCTTTACATTCAATGTCACATTTCGAATCCACGAATCAAACATCTCCCTGATGAGTTCGATGAATATCGCTATGCATTGTCAGGAAATATTCAATGGTTAGCACGATGTAAAGCAAAAGACATTTCCATTATTGACAAAAGAAGAAACTCCGGAGCCTCATTCATATACGCAGTGCAAACATGGATCAGAGAAGCAATTGACAAAACATTCCACTATCATACAAAGGGCATTGCTAAAGGATTACTATTGGGAGACATATCGGAAATTGACAAAAATACTCGCAAAACATTTTCTATGATGGGAACTGCGCATATATTATCGGTCAGCGGTTTTCATGCAGGGGTTATCGTCATCCTCTTGCATGTGATGTTGGCATGGATTCCATCACTGCCATTGCGCGTGGCAATTCTGATGATGGCTTTGATATGTTTTCTCTTCATTGTCGATTGGGATCCACCAGCCACAAGAGCATGTTTCATGGCAGGCATTTCAGTTTTCACAAAAGCACTCCAAAGATCGATTCATCCATTGCATGCGCTCTTTCTTTGCATTTCATTCATGATTGCCATTGAACCAAGCCTGGTGCATTCCATAGGATTTCAAATGTCCGCAGTGGGTATGTTCGGGCTTATAACACTCACGAATTTCTTTGCCAAGATACATTATTCATTATTCAATCAATCACAAGGTTGGACTCGATTCATTGCAGATTCATTATCTGTTTCACTTTCTGCATCATTCATGCTTATGCCACTCACGGCATGGTATTTTGGAATGATTTCACTCATTGCCCCTTTGGCAAATCTAGTATGCATTCCCCTCTTTACATTGGCTTTATGTTGGATTATCGCAAGTGTCATCTGTTTCACCTTTAGCGTGACATTGGCAGAGACATTCTCAATTGCTGCGCATCAACTCTTGGATATTGCACTCAATGCACATCAGACGGCAATGGCTACAGACTCGATCGCATATATCGGTAAGGATGCTTTCATGATATCATTATGCATCGTATTCTGCATACTCCTTGTTTATAGTTCAAGAAATGCAAAACTGTTCATCGCGAACTGCATTGGCGTTTCAATATTCCTCATCGGGGTTCACACATTTGAAGATGCCCGAAGGGATGAAATGAAAAGACAGAACTTTACATATATGGAAAGAAACGAAATCCTTATCCTGATTTCCCATTCCAAGATTCAACGATTGTTTCTTTTGGATAGAGACCCATATCGCCGGGCCATTCCCGACAAATCACTTATTGACCACCTCTTGAATGATTATGACATTCAGCAAAGACATTATTCAGGGAGGGCATCAAAGTCCATGGCTACAGCCATAAAGCGGATTCATGATTCAATTGAGATTCATGAGACAGAAAGCTCATGTGTCAAACGATGCATTGCGAGAGGTAAAGTATATTCAACTTTATGAGAACAATTCTGGGAAAAGTATTTCTTCAATCATTTCGCACCAAATGTGTCCGATCATGATGTGTGATTCTTGAATGCGAGCAGTTACAGCACTGGGAACAATGACCGCATCATCGCATTCTTTGATCAAAAAACCCCCTGATCCTCCCAAAAGACCAATGCAATGAACTCCCTTGGATTTAGCCATGTAAAAAGCATGTTTCACATTCATTGAGTTTCCTGAAGTTGAGATTCCTATCAATACATCTCCCGGAATACCATATGCTTCAACGCATCGAGCGAACACATGTTCATATCCCAAATCATTCCCACCCGCGGTCATGATGGAAGGATCAACGGTCAAAGCCATGGCAGGAATGGCTGCACGATTCACAGAGCTCCGAAGGCGAATCACCAATTCAGCTGCAAGGTGTTGACTATCGGCGGCACTTCCTCCATTACCACAAAACATGATTTTTCCGCCTGACTTCAATCGCTCAGCGAGCATTTTCCCAATTCTTTCAATTGATTCAGACTGCTCTGCCAAAAGGGCTTGTTTAGTGGCGATTGATTCTTCAATCGTATGTTTTATTGCGGATTGAAACGACATGAGTAATGTCCTTACAACATTTGAATATGGAACCTTCTTCCCAAAAATACAATTTACTCGAATGCTAACTTGGACAAGCCAAAATCATTCTGTAACATTGTGGACAAATTGTTGAGAAATTCCCTGTTTTGACAACACGGGAAATTGTATATTTTGACGCAGCTTAGCAAATAGATGGCTCCTTTTTTGGGTCACAATACGCCAAATACTCTACTCTACTTCGTATGTTAATCTCAACTGTAACAGTAAAAAATAGAGCCGGTTTACACACTAGACCGGCAGCCTCGCTCGTCAAACTCGCGGCAAAGTACAAGTCTGAAATCTTTCTCAATAGAGACGGTTTCTCGATCAATGCCAAAAGTATAATCGGAGTCATGACTCTGGCAGCCGAACTTGGGTGCAAACTCGAGGTCACGGTGGATGGTCCTGACGAACAACAGGCAATGGAAGACATCACGCTCTTTTTCAGTTCCGGATTTGGCGAACTGTAGAACTTTTCATCATTTCAATTTCACCTATTACTCATGAAATTTTCCATCTCTCTCGGTGATTTTCAAAAAGCAATGCAACGCGTATTGCCTGCAATTCCTCCACGCTCAACATTGCCTGTGTTGGAGCATGTTCATTGCACTGCAACTTCAAATGGTTTGGAGCTGATTGCATCAGACCAGGAAATGACAATCTCCACGAGTATTTCATGCATGGTTGAACAACAGGGCACGGTTTTGATTCCGGCTAGAAAGCTCAATGACCTTTTGCGTTCTCTTGGTCAAGAAGGTTCAGTATTGATTGATGTCAATGCGAACTTGGATATCAAATTCTCAACAAGTGCCGGAAAATTCACGATGAAAGGTATGGATAGTGCCGATTATCCGCAACAACCGGTATTCCCTGACGGAGAGCATGCTCATCTCTCTTCCGCAGATGCAATGAAAATCGCCAATCGAACAATGTTTGCGGTTTCTGACGATGAATATCGTCCTGCCATGACGGGTGTATTGTTTCAATTCCGAGGAAATCATGTTGTAGGTGTTTCCACAGACAGTTATCGCCTTGCAAGAGTGATTATCCGAGGAGAAGGCTTCCCTGATGATTTGGATGTCATTATTCCTTCGCGAGCAATGGAAGTTTTGCGAAAGGTCGATTCGGATGTTGATATGTCCGTAACTCGCACACATGCTCGCTTTGCCATGCAGGACACCACGGTAATCACCCGAATCATAGATGAGCGCTTCCCGCCTTATGAAAATGTGATTCCTGTTGACAATGACAAAATTGCAACTGTCAATCAAAGAGATTTGGTTGGTGTGATCAAAAGGGTTGCTTTGTTCACAAGCAGTACGAGCAGGCAAATCAAAATAACGCTCACACCGGACAGAGTTCATGTGCATGGTGAGGATGATGAATCAGGCAGCAATGCCGATGAGTCAATAGCATGTGAGTTCACGGGTGCGGAGTCTTTTGAAATCGGATTCAATCACAGGTATTTGGAAGAAGCTTTGCAACAGTTGTCCGGTGATGAATCTGGATTGGTCAAGCTTTCATTCTCTTCACCAAATAGAGCCGTATTGATAGAACCCACTGGAGAGGCTACAAACATTCTAATTCTGGTGATGCCTGTAAGACTTAGTTAAACGAATTCCAATAGAATAAATGCCCCAATCAGCATCACGCTTTTTGGGGCATTTTTTATGCGTCGGTAGGAAAGTCCAACTCTATTGTTCGGCCAGTGCCATCCTTCCCTTTTTCTTTTTCAATAACCGCTTTGACCGCCGGTTTCAATTCACGGTTGTGCAAATCATGTTTTGCAAGAATTCGGGCCAATAATACAATACGGGATTCCAAAGGAATAAGTGAATTCAATACAATAAACCGATCATCATTCACACGACAATCTCCGCCTCTGAAATTTCCCTTTTCCCTTCTGACAGAATAATTGAGATCATGCGCAAGGCTGAGCATGTCATCCAAAATGCTTTGTAGTTTCACGATATTTTAAAATTGTTTATTCAGAATATTCCGCTTTCTCGTGCACATTCAGCGGCTGCCACGCCAAAAAGAGCAAAGCGGTTATGTAGGAAAGTAGAGAGAGAAATCCAATGGCTGTCATCCAAGGATGAAAACGCAATGAAAAGAGTGTAAACAATCTCTCATCCTTGAGCAAATGTACAAAATCGATGGCATTGATGCGAAAAATCAATTGAAGGTCAAGCCAAGCAAGGTACAATTCATACGGACAAAAGATGAAGTAGAGGAAGATTGCCATGAATAACCATCCTCGTTTTTTTATTGAGCCCTTGAATGACACAATAAGAATCAATGCACTCAAAAAGCTCAGAACATATCCCGCAATCGTATAATATGCGGTTACTCCCATCAATCGAACAGAATAGTTAATTTGTTCTTGCGCCAAGAAGGGTTTAACATCCAATGTTCCCGGAAGAAAGAGATCAAAGCCAATTGCGGTGCGCGTCAATCCGCCACCAAACCACATTGTGGCAAAGAACAAGAATGACGCGAACAGTGATTTTTGGAGTGCGGACATCTTCATGCGACAAAAATATATGTTTCAATGCCCTTATTCATGGGCTAGTTATCCACATTTCGTGCTAAGGATTGCGCAAAAAAAACGCCATCTTCACTGAGCCGTAAAATCTATTTAACTACATGATTTACATGCATTTACAAAGTTTTTTGAGCAAATTCAAAATTAAAGGTTTTTTCTCTTCAAAATCAATGCAAGTTCTTGATTTACTTGGTCATGTGAGCAAAATTCATTTACTTGCCAAACTTGAAAAAAGGAAAAAACCAATTTTTCTGAATTTTCAGCGCTCCACCGGAGCACATTGTTCTTTGACAATTGGAATACAGTATTGCATCATTTTTTTGAGCCTATTCCTGCTTTCATGCGGGGATGGCCAAATTTCAAAAGATGCGACATTCACCTATAATGAACCACAGGGTTTGACAACCTTGGACCCCGCAATGGCCGGTATTTCCGGTCCGATCCACATTGGAGGTCACATTTTTGAATGTTTGGTAGAATTGGACACAAACGGAGCGATTAAGCCCGGATTGGCCAAGTCTTGGAGCGTAGATGCTTCCGGACTCAATTGGACTTTTTCACTTCGAACCGATGTCCTTTTTCACAAAGATTCATGTTTTGGATCCCCTTCATTCACAAGGGCATTCAAAGCTTCGGATGTGAAGTTCAGTTTTGAACGGATTTGTGATGCCCGCACCAAGACGACAGGTTTTTGGATATTCAGAGATCGCCTCAAAGGTGCCTCTGAGTATAATGAAAACAGTAAAAATGGTAGGGCCGATCAAGACTTTGAAGGGATTAAGGTTATCAATGACAGTACCGTTACATTGGTCTTGACAAAGCCCTTTGCACCCTTGCTTTCACTTCTTACCATGCCATATTGCCGAATTGTCCCTAAGGAGGCAATTCAGAAATATGGAGAAGCATTTGGGAATCATCCTATTGGAACTGGTCCTTTCATGCTTCATCATTGGGAGCAAGATAGATTCATCGAACTCAAACGGAATCCAGCATTTCACGAATTCGATGAAGAAGGTAAAAGATTACCTTATTTGGATACTGTCATTGTTCAATTCATCAAGGACACAAAGACAGAATTTTTGGAATATGACAATGGGAATCTCGACATGATTCTCTCGATTGATCCAATTTTTCTGCCGAAGGTTCTCGAGAATGACAAACTCACGGAAGCATATGCGGATCATATATTGTTTCGTGAAGAAGCCCAGGACATCGTGTTTTGCGGAATCATGCTTGATGGCAAGGCAAATGCAGAAACATCAAGCATGCCCTTATGGAAAACGGCAAAACTCAGGCAAGCCCTGAATTATGCCATCGATCGCAAGGCACTTTGTAAATATGTATTGAAGGGAAAAGGAATTCCTGCTGAGCATGGACCACTTTCACCCTCAATGCCGGGTTTCTCACCCGATGTATATGGATACACATATGATCCTGCCAAGACAAAAGCATTATTGGCTGAAGCAGGGTATCCCGGCGGAAAGAATTTGCCGGAAATACCTCTTCAATCGGGCAATAATGCAACCACGGTGCAAGTAGTTGAAGCTTTGCAACAGCAATGGCTCAAGTTCGGCATCAAAACTTCATTGAGGCAGGTCAATTTTTCGGAGCATTCAGCAATGATGCATTCCGGGAAACTTGGTTTCTGGCGTGGGAATTGGATCGCTGATTATCCCGATCCGGAGAATGTACTCGCACTCTTTTATTCTAAGATGGCCTCACCCAAAGGCCTGAATGACACTCGATATTTCAATCGCAGTGTAGATTCATTGTATGAATTGTCTCTATGGCCCGGATTATCTTCCGAGCAGAGATTCAAAGCATATAATCAAATGGAGCGAATCATTATTGAAGAAGCTCCTTGGGTTTTTTTGTATTATACAGTTAACTATCGATTAGCACAAAGTCCCGTTATCGGTCTCCGCCCGGGAATTTTCGGAACACTATCTCTTGAAAGAGTACGTTTCCGAAAGCGCTAATTAAGCTTCCGCTATCGGCTCAACAGACGCGCCGCCCGGAAGAACGTCGATCCGCCTCACAGGATCGGCACCATACTACCAGACAAGGTATTTTTCAAATTACAGAGGTGATTATGCGTAAGTCCATACCCCTCGTACCTTTCTGGCTCAGCTTGGTTCTCTTCGTGATTGCTCTAGCTTTGCCAACCAATAGCTCATATGCTGCCCGAAAAAAATCGGACAAGCGAAAGGTAACGAAACGAGTTGCTTCAAAGAAAAAATC
>JBJTFZ010000079.1:0-16220 GCA_046093685.1 bacterium | reverse complement strand
AAAGAATACAGAAGACAATTGATTCGCATGATTGAGCAACATGCTCATTCTGAAATCATAGGTGCATTGCCTGAAGGCACTTGGATCACTCGTGCGCCCGGCTTCAAACGCAAAATGGCATTGATGGCTAAAGTGCAGGATGAAAGTGGTCATGCACAATTGTTGTACAATGCAGCCGAGACATTGGGTAAAACCAGAGAAGAGATGATCAATGATCTCATCACAGGGAAATCCAAGTACTCAAATGTATTCAATTATCCTGCGAAGACATGGGCAGACACAGCCGTCATTGCATGGCTCATTGATGCATCGGCCATTATCAATCAGGTTACGAATTCAAAAGGTTCATATGGTCCATATTGCAGAGCTCTTGAACGCATTTGCATGGAAGAGTCTTTTCACCTTCGATATGGATATGACAATGTGGTGACTTTGGCCACCGGCACGCCAAAACAGCGTGAAATGGTACAAGAAGCATTGAATCGTTGGTGGAGACCAATCATGCATTTCTTCGGTCCGCCGGACAAAGCTTCTGTTCATTCTGAAATTCTTATGCGCTGGAAAGTGAAAATGGCCAGCAATGATGACATGCGTCAGCAATTTTTCAATCAATATGTCCCGAAAATCCTTGAATTGGGATTAACTATTCCTGATGAAGGGCTTGTCAAGAACAAAGAAACCGGCAAGTGGGACTTTTCCGATCCCGATTGGAATGAATTCTTTGAAGTGATCAAAGGAAATGGTCCTTGCAATAAAGAACGTCTTGCGGTTCGTCGCATGGCGGAAGAGCAAGGAGCATGGGTGCGAAAGGCATTGAAAAAACATGTGTCTTATACGGTACCACTTTCCTGATTTCTTCTACAAAGTATTTCAACCCCTTCTGCGGATTTCGCTGAAGGGGTTTTTTTCTGTATGAATATGATACAACTTTTTTTGATCATCCTTGTGAATGTGTGCTCTTTGCATGCACTCACGCCAGCAGACACCACGCTACCACGATTGCCAAAGATTCCACTCTCCAAGAAACAGAAACAGGACTCCGTTTCCGTGTTCGCGCCAAAGCAACAAGTGGTTGTGACAGGAACACGCAATGAAGTATTGCTCAAGGATTCTCCGGTCCGAGTGGAGGTGATTGATGCTAAGCAAACTGTCAGTACCGCAATGGTGAATATCGGAGATCTTTTGAGAGAGCAAACGGGAATGTTGTTGACGAACAATGTAAGGACGGGAGTTCAAATGATGGGATTGGGTGCGGATTATACCCAAATCCTGATTGATGGACAACCAATGATTGGTCGCGTTGCAGGGGTTCTCGATCTTTCCAGAATTTCAGTGGGTAATGTTGAAAGAGTCGAAGTAGTCAAAGGTCCTATGTCATCATTGTATGGTAGTGAAGCCTTGGCCGGTGTGATCAACATCATTTCGAAAAAACCTTCGCAGGGAGTATCGGGATCTGTGTTTGCTCAATATTTGGATAAAGGGCCTTCGGAAATTCGCGGTGAAGTTCAATTAGGAACCTCGTCCATTGATCTCTCAGGATTTATGAGTTTCAAACAGGCAAGACCATTCACTTTGAATCAAGATACACTTAGCCTTCCATATCAAGGATTCTCAGATCAGACGATTCATCTAAGGACCAAATGGTTTGCTTCAAATGCAGTGAATATGGGACTGGATATGAGATATTTTTCTAGTGAAAGTCGCGGAGCATTCATTGAGTCTTTTTTTGGACAAATCGCATCCAATGAGGGGAGTGTACGACAGCATGATATGCAAGGAACAGCTCATGCAACATGGACCCATGGAAAAGCTCGGCTGAATGGACAATTCCATCTATCAACATATACCGAGCGATACAACTTTGACACGGTGCAAGGAGATGCCGGGTCCATTGATGATTTGTCACGAGGTTTGATGCGATCCTATCTTCAATATGATGTGTTCTGGAGTGAAAGAAATCGCTTCACCTTCGGAGTGGAATATACGGTGGATGACATTGGCGGTTCACGATATCCCGACAATCCGTTTTTCTCGACATTCAGTGGCTTCGCACAATGGGAAGGCAATCCCACATCATGGATTTCTTATGCGCTCAGTGCGCGTTATGTGAACAATTCAGCATTTGAGCAAGACGGAATAAATGAAAAGGATGCTCTCTCGGCCATTCAAAAACTCACAAATCCAAAACTTGTTGTCAATCTCAAAATATATGATGGAATGCGTTTGCACACATCCATCGGAACAGGGTTCAAGGTCCCGGATTTCAGACAATTGTATGTTCAGTTTTCCAATAGGCTCGGAGGCGCAGGGTATGATCTCATTGGCGCACGAAGACTCGGCATTGACCTGCAACCCGAGCGATCGGTATCGATGGACGCAGGATTGATTATCGATGAGTGGACTTTTGAAGGATTTTCTGAGCAATATCCCATTCGAGGTTTTGCGGAGTTGCGAGTATTTGACAATACGCTGTCAAATCTCATAGAGTTTTTTTATGTGGGAAACAATCCGGCCACAAATCAGGCTGTGTATTCATACCGAAATATTTCCCGAGCACAAACTAGAGGAATAGAAAGTTCATTTCGATTTTCGCATACATTACCCGGATTTGAGTCAATCACAATGAACTATTCATTTGGATATCAATATCTGAATACTCGTGATTTGGAAGTATTTGATGCGATTAAGGCCGGAAGGGCTGGTACGATTGATCCGAAAACGGGTTCATTCAATAAATTGACCGAAGACGAGTATGGTGGTTTGTGGTTTCGATCGGAACATTCCGGAACGATAAGACTATCTTTGGAGGAGAAAAATCTTGGTATCCTCACATCCATTCGGGCACAATATATCGGTAGATTCGGAGATGAAGGTTTGGATGTGAATGGACCTGTATACAATAATCGAAAAGTACCTGATTTGGATTCGGAATTTGTTCCCGGTTATACCATCGTGAATATCGGCTGTACAAAAGAGTTTACCAATCTTTGGGGTGGTGCTGTTCTGTGCACCATTGGCGTCAATAATCTCCTGAATGCAATGAATCTTAGATCTCTTCCCAATCTACTTGGCAGACAATTTTCATTCTCAATTCAATACAAAGTGTAAACACTCCTCAATTTTCATCACAATTTCCTAAATTATCAGGCACTTCAAGCGTCTATAAGCGACAATTACTCAATGAGGTCAATATGAATAATGCATTTTTGGAAGAAGTACGCGCCACGGCTTTAGCAGAAGCACAAAAAGCCTATATGGTAAAAGTATATGGTTGGATGGTTGCCGGTCTTATGTCTACAGGATTGGTGGGAGGATTCGTTGCAAGTGATGCATCATTGACTTCCTCCATGCTCAGTTACTTTTGGTTTTTTGTGATTGCGGAATTTGCGCTGGTATTCGCATTGTCGGCATTCATCCATAAAATGAGTGTTCCAATTGCGATGCTTGCTTTCATTGGCTATTCGGTGCTCAATGGAATAACACTCTCGGCTGTACTATTGGCTTATGATGAATCCGCGGTGTTGAATGCATTTCTCACCACATCCGGAACATTTGCCGCGATGAGCGTCTATGGGATGGTCACGAAAAAAGATTTGTCTTCATGGGGTTCATTTTTCTTCATGGGATTGATTGGAATCATCATTGCAAGTATCGTCAACATATTCCTTGCCAGTTCGGCTTTGAGTTTTGCGATTTCACTCATCGGTGTATTCGTGTTCATTGGTCTGACTGCATATGACACGCAAAAGATCAAGGAATCAGCAGACCTTGAATTGCAAGGAAGTGATCTTGCGGCAAAAGGAGCCATTCTTGGAGCATTGACATTGTATTTGGATTTCATCAATCTCTTTCTGTTCATTCTCCGTCTTTTTGGCGGTAGCAATGATGACTAAACATTCTTAATATTTCATTTGGGCAGAAGTGAACACTTCTGCCTTTTTTGCTTATGAGCAATCACTCCAACTTTGTGCAACAGCGTTTGGACTTTGCAAAAGACCTGCTTCGGGCAGGAAATGTGCATCGTGCGATTTCCATCTGTGAAGATTTGCTGTCACCGGCTTCAATTCTATCACATGGGAAGGACATATTTACATTCATAGCAGATGCAATGGAGCGCTCAGGTGACATTACGAAAGCACAACTCATTCGTGCACGCTCAATTGAATTGTTTTCAGAAGAAGAAGACGAATCCATCCTGACTGTGAATGACATTCACTCTGCAGAACAATTTTTGTCCGAGATGCTTCCTGCTTTCTCATATCCTGATGATACTGCTCCGGATTTTATTCTGTATGATGAGTTGCAAGTTTCTTATGCACCAATTCCAATCATTCATACCGAGAGTAATATTCAAATCCATCGATCTCCTGAAACGCAAAGAAGTTTTTCAGCTTTGGAAGAATTGGCCAAGAGATTGGAGAATGCCACAATTCCCGCCATTCAAGAAGAGCGTACGATTCAATCACCCTCATTCATGCCTTCCGTTGTTACAGAAACCATGGCTGAAATTTATGTTCAGCAAGGTGCATATTCACAGGCAATAAAGGCATATCAGATATTAGCCAGGAATGCACCCGAAAAAAGAGAATTTTTCGAATCAAGGATTGTACAATTGCGAAACCTTCAATAATCTTCCTATACATGAATCAAAATTGGAATATCATAGAACAATATGCTTCGGTTTTGAAGCAGACTCAACTCAAAGAATTATTCATAGAGGATAGTGGGAGAGTCGAAAGATTCTCATGTGCCCTTCCTGATGTATTTGTCGATTATTCAAGACAAAGAATCAATCCTCAATTATTTGAAGAATTGTGTGGCTTTGCTAGAGAGGCAAAAATCCGTCAACAATTTGTTGAGATGACAAAAGGCGCCACAATCAATGTCACTGAGAAAAGAAGTGTACTTCACACTGCATTGCGAACACCAAGATCGAAGTCAATCATGGTTGATGGTAAAGATATCATGTCGGAAATTCACTCGGTTCTTGATAAGATGAGGGAATTCAGTGATGCAATTCGTTCAGGGTCTTTGAAAGGATATGGCGGGAAAAAGTTCACCGATATTGTCAATATAGGTATTGGTGGTTCGGATCTTGGTCCAAACATGGTATGTAGTGCATTGCGCTTTTATTCGAACAGAGAAATAAGGGTACACTTTGTTTCAAACATTGATCCGACACATCTTTCCGAAACACTGCGTGAATGTACCCCTGAAACAACTTTGTTCATCATATCTTCCAAAACATTTACCACTGAAGAGACAATGGCCAATGCACAAGCAGCAAAAGATTGGTTTGTGGAACATGGCGGTCATTCGTGGGAACTTCATGCATGTGCTGTTTCGGCGAATATTGAAAAGACAAGCGCATTTGGTATTTCTTCGGACAAAGTATTTGGATTTTGGGATTGGGTCGGAGGTCGATTCTCTGTATGGTCTGCAATTGGTTTATCGATAGCGATAAGCATAGGTTATGCACATTTTGAAGAATTGTTGTCCGGGGCCCATGCCATGGATACTCACATGGCTGAGCAGGAGGAAGAGCACAATCTGCCAATCATTTTGGGGCTCATCGATGTGCTCAATGCATTGTGTTATGATGTCAGATCGCATGCGATCATTCCTTATGATGAATACTTGAGATTATTCCCTTCATTTCTTCAGCAGATGATCATGGAAAGCAATGGAAAATCCGTGAGTAGGGAAGGTCATGAATTGGCACATCACACTTCTCCAATCATTTGGGGTCAACCCGGAACAGATGCTCAACATTCGTTTTTTCAATTGCTCCATCAAGGCACAGAAAGAATCAATACAGAATTCATCGTCTGCGCAAACTCACTCAATCCCATCGGTGACATGCATGAGAGACTCTTGTCGAATTGTGCTGCGCAATCCTCGGCATTGATGCATGGTAAAACCCAACAGGAAGTATTGCAAGATCTTGAAGGAACAACATTGGATGATGATCAAAGGCGTTCTCTGCTTCCCCACAAAATGTTTTCCGGTGACAGAACTTCAACCACCATTTTATTGAAGGAATTGACCCCTTTTTCATTGGGTTGGCTCATTGCTTTATATGAGCATAGAACCTTTGTACAAGGGATTGTATGGGATATTTGTTCTTATGATCAATGGGGTGTTGAACTAGGAAAGGCAATGGCCAAAGAGTATTTGCCTTGCATAAAGGATGGAGCGCTTATTTCTTCCATAGACGATAGTGCAACCGAGCATTTCATGTCCATGTTGCATGCATTCAGGAAATAGTCATGGCTATCATACCAACATTGATGAATGAGACTCTTTCTTCCTATGCGGAAAAATATTTTTCATCCGAGAATGCTTTGTTGTCGAATCTTTTGCGCGAAGCAGAACAAGAAGGAATTCCACCAATATCGATTGGCGGTGTACAAGGAGCATTTTTGCAAATGCTTGTCCGTATGCTTAATGCTCGAACAATCGTGGAGATAGGATCACTTGCGGGTTATTCAGCAATAACCATGGCATTGGCAATGAATGAGGGAGGTAAAGTTCATTGCTATGAGAAAGAATCTCTTTTTTGTGCATTTATTCGCAAACAAGCAGAGGCATTTCAGATTCAGGACCGAATTGTCATTCATGAAGGTGATGCAATCCATGCACTCAAGACAAGCATACCATCAAGTATTGACATGGTTTTCATTGATGCTGATAAACCATCGTATGTGCATTATGCCGAAATGCTCATTCCACATTTGCGATCCGGTGGAGTGTTGATTGGTGACAATGCACTTGCTTGGGGATATGTGGCAGATGAACATCCTGAGTTTGAACCTGAAAATGTGAAAGGCATTCAAGCCTTTAATCTGTATGTCAGAAATCACGATGCACTGTCATCACCCTGCATTGTCCCTCTTGGTGATGGGATGTGCATTGCAGTCAAAACATGATGTGCATCATGTTTTTCTCTCAACATCATATAATTGTAGAGTATTCATTGTTTTTTATCCAGGAGTATAACCATGCACATATTGCATATCGGCAAACATGCCATTTCGCTTTCTGATGTCAGAGACATCAAGGTTCAATATGATTATCAAAACAATGAAATGTATATCGATTTGGAATTGAATGGCGGAGTTCAACTCAGTCTCAATCTCCATGACTCGCTTGCATTCATGAGCGAATTCATTCAAAAGATCAAAGAAGAGAAAAACATTTGATGCAAGCAGGATGTGGTTCAAACCTCATGAATAATCCAACGGGGAATCCAAGAATTTGCACTTTATGAGCTTTTTTAAAGGTTGCTCTTAGCGCAAGAAAGGAAAATGGGGTAATTGATTGGCCTAAGCCATGAATAAACATGATATATTGCAGGAGATTTATGACTAATGCAATATGAGAGCAAAAATTCAACTCCTTGCTTCTGATGCCGCGATCTATGGCGTGACCACGCTACTTACGCGGTCGATGAGTTTTTTGCTCACTCCGCTTTATACGAATGCGCTGGCCAATAGGTCCGAATTCGGAGTATATGCCTACTTGTATTCTCTTCTGGCATTCTTGAATGTGGTATATGCTTTCGGCATGGATACCGCCTTCCTTCGATTTTATTCTCCAAAAGATCCACAAAAAACTGAAACCGCATTTTCCTTTTCTTGGTGGATGATAGCCTCGATAGGAGTACTGTGCACAATCATCATCATTCTTTCGGGTGATGTGATTGCCGGGTTCATCCCGGATGTTCAGGGGCATGGAGACCTCATTCGCGCAATCGCCTTGATCCCACTGTTTGATGCATTGACCAATGTTCCCTATAATCTATTGCGAATGCAAAGGAAAGCCAAGTTGTTTGGTGTGCTTCGCATCGCGAATGTTGCAGTGAATCTTGTCCTAAATCTATTGCTCGTCGGGTATTTCCACATGGGTTTGAAAGGCATTATCATTTCAGGAATAGTGTCATCATTGTTTGCCGTGATCGGAGTTTTACCCATCATCTTCAAATGGCTGAGATTACAATTCAACAAAGAACTTTCCCATGAGATGCTGCATTTTGGTTTACCAACCATGCCATCCGCATTTTCCGGCATGATGCTTCAGGTTGCAGACAGACCAATCATGGCATCAATTGCCGGTTCCGACCTGACGGGATTATATCAAGCAAATTATCGACTCGGCATACCAATGATGATGCTTGTGGCAGTCTTTGAATTTGCTTATAAACCATTTTATCTCTCTCATCATGAAGATGAAGATGCTCCGCGTCTTTTCGCCAGAATATTTACATACTTCATGATCATTGCATGTTTCGTGTTTTTGCTTATTTCGCTATTCATCAAGAACATCGTTGCTTTGTCAGTCGGTGGTGTGTCTCTCATTCATGAATCATATTGGGAAGGAGTCGGAATCATCCCCATCATACTTGCCGGATATATCATGAACGGCATAGCAACCAATGTTGCATTGGGATTGCACATCACAAAAAAAACCGTGTGGCTTCCAATCGCAACGGGTTTGGCTGCATTGACCAATATCATCCTATTGCTTGCATTGGTTCCTTCATATGGAATCTACGGAGGTGCTTGGGCAACATTTTGTGCCTATGCAGTCAGTGCCGGAGTGTTGTGGTATATTTCCATGAGAGTATATCCACTGCCATATGAATGGTCGAGAATATTTGGAACGAGCATCGTCACACTGATGTTATACATTGCATCACGCATTATGGACATACATGGTTTTGGCATAGTTCTCCTTCTCATGGCTTTTCCACTGTTACTGTTTGCATCCGGGATACTCAATCATCAAGAAAAGCGATTCATCAAGAGAGTTCTTGGTAAAAAAACATGATTGTATTACAAAAGATATATCAATGCATGTTATTGCTGATCATCTCGGCATTCATGCAGTCTCAACTGATTTCTCAAAAAGTTCTTATTCCAATGGACCTGTCTCAAACAGACCATTTAAAGGCTTATGGACTCACATATTGGGCTTTGACGAAAAATGTGCAAACGGAATGGTTGCTGAATTATCGCGGAGGTTCATTTTTGCTTGATGCTGAATCATTCTTGATTGCAGAATGCAGAATACGAGGGGTGAGTTTCGAACAACTTAGTATGGCGCAAGCACAGGGGATATATGCCGAAGTACAAAGCGAAAAAACAAACATGGATGTGGTGCGATTGGAAAAACCACCACGAATTGCCGTTTATACACCGCCGGGATCGCGTCCTTGGGATGATGCGGTGACGATGGTTTTGGAATATGCCGAAGTGAAGTATGACAAGATATGGGATGAGGAAGTTCTGCGGGACAAATTATCCGATTATGATTGGCTACATTTACATCATGAAGACTTTACCGGTCAATACGGAAAGTTCTTCGCAAATTATGCCACGGCTCCATGGTATATTCAGCAAGTCACACTTCTTGAGACAACCGCAAAAAAGATGGGATTCAAAAAGGTGTCTGCTCTCAAGAGAGCAATCGTACAGAAAATAAAATCCTATATCGAACAAGGTGGATTCATGTTTGCGATGTGTTCTGCAACAGACTCCTATGACATCGCATTATCTGCCGCTACAACAGATATCTGTGAAAGCATGTTTGATGGTGATCCTGTCCAACCAAATTATCAATCGAAAATTGACTTCACACAAACATTCGCATTCGAAAATTTTGAGATTTACACAGATCCCTATCGTTATGAATATTCAACCATCGATGTGGATGCAAGTTTTAGGGTGAATAATCAATCAGTTGATTATTTCACATTATTTGACTTCTCGGCAAAGTATGATCCTGTGCCAACAATGCTCACACAATGTCATGCAAATGTGATTAAGAACTTTCTTGGTCAAACAACTGCATTTCATAAAGAGCAAATCAAAAAATCCGTGACCAATCTTGCTGAAAGGGAAGGTACCGATGAGGTAAAATATCTCCATGGCAATGTGGGGCGTGGAACATTTACCTGGTATGGTGGTCATGATCCCGAAGATTATCAACATGCCGTTGGAGATCCCCCAACAGACATTTCCCTTCACAAGAATTCACCTGGTTATCGGCTTATTCTCAACAATATTCTCTTTCCGGCAGCCAAGAAGAAAAAGCAGAAAACCTAAAAAAATAAAGTCACCAAAAGGGTATCTTTGCATATCAATTTCAGGATATGAATATGTCGAACTATGAACCAACACACTTCGGATTTTCAACAAGAGCCATTCATGCCGGTCAAGAACCCGACCCTTTGACCGGTGCGGTGACAGTCCCATTATATCAAACTTCGACCTATGCTCAAGAAGGAATTGGGCAGCATAAAGGATTTGAATATGCGCGCACGCAAAATCCAACGAGATTTGCATGGGAAGCAAGCATGGCAAATTTAGAGCAAGGATGTGCAGGTTTTGCATTCGGAAGTGGAATGGCTGCCATTGATGCAGTCATGAGATTGCTTTCTTCCGGTGATCATGTAATCTGTGCGGAAGACATGTATGGTGGTACATTCAGATTGTTTGACAAAGTATTGCGAAGATTCGGAATCGAATTTTCTGTTGTGGATATGACAAATCTTGAAGCGGTGAAATCCGCAATCAGATCCGGTTCCACGAAAATGATCTATACCGAATCACCAACGAATCCAATGATGAAATTGACGGATATTTCATCACTTGCCACAATAGCCCATGAAGCAAATGCATTATTGATTGTTGATAATACATTTGCCAGTCCATATGCCCAAAAACCAATCACTCTCGGTGCAGACATTGTATTGCACAGCGCCACAAAATACCTTGGTGGACATTCCGATTTGGTGAGTGGAATAGTCATTACAAAGGATGAAGCCGTGGCTGAACAATTGAGATTCATACAAAATGCTGCAGGTGCCGTTCCCGGGCCGATGGAGTGCTGGCTTTGTTTGCGTTCCATCAAAACATTGTCCGTACGGATGAAGCAACATGCTGAAAATGCGATGGCCATTGCGGAATACTGCGAGAAACATCCTGCGATACAAGCAACGCATTATCCCGGCCTGATTTCACATCCGCAACATGATTTGGCAAAACAACAAATGACCGGTTTCGGAGGGATGATTTCCATAGAGCTCGGTTCATTGGAAAGAGCGAAAAAATTCACCACTTCCGTCAAACTCTTTACCTTGGCCGAATCTTTGGGTGGTGTTGAATCGCTTGTGTGTCATCCAGTCAGCATGACGCATGGATCAATCCCAAAAGAGAAGAGAGAATACTTGGGTATTACCGATGGTTTGGTGCGTTTGTCGGTAGGAATTGAAGACAAGGAAGATCTCATGGCAGACATTGCACGGGCATTGGACTTTTTATCATGAAGCCTGGTCAGCAAAAGCGTGGTATATCCACAGACATGCATAACACTATAGCACCGGAAATCACAGTCCTGCCAAATGGCATTCGAATCGTGAGTGAATTTGTTCCTGATGTGCATTCATTCTCTTTGGGTATATGGATTGCTTCGGGTTCTAGGGATGAGCAGGAAGGAAAGGAAGGTGTATTCCATTTCCTCGAACATCTTGCTTTTCGCCGTACGGAATATAGAAGCACAAAAGCACTCGCAGATGCATTTGAGCAAATGGGTGCATATTCCAATGCATTCACCACAAAAGAGCATACATGCTTTTATGTCCGGGCATTGTCAAAAGATTTTTCGAAAGTTTATGCTTTAATGGCTGAGCTGACATTGTCTCCGGCATTGGATCCAAAGGACATTGAGAAAGAACGTTCAATCATCATTGAGGAGATCAATTCTTGCGAGGACGAACCCGAAGAAGTGATCTTTGAGGCAGGTGAGGAGGTATTGTTTCCGTCTCATTCACTTGCACATTCAATCACGGGAACAATCGAAACGGTTTCTTCATTGACGAGAAATGATTTGCTAAAAGCTCGTTCCGCAATGTATAGGCCTGATCAGATTGTGATTGCAGTGGCGGGTAATATTCCACATGAAAAGATTGTTGATCATGTGGCTTCAACATTCACGATGCCAAAGTCCAGAAAGGCATTGAGAGAAAGAGTTAAGCCTCGCAAACGCAAAGCGATTCATGCAATTCAGCAGCGAACATTTCAGCAGGGACATGTTCTACTCGGCAGGGTCACAAGCGGTTTATTTTCACAAGAAAGACATGCATTGATTTTGCTTAATATCATTCTTGGAGAAGGAATGAGTTCGCGATTGTATCAATCTATACGAGAAAAGCACGGTCTGGGATATACCGTGTATTCAGCATTGGATCTCTATACCGACAGTGGCACATTGTATTTATACACAGCTTGTGACAATGCGAATATCGAGAAGGCCAAAGATGCCATTTTGCATGAATGCAAGAAATTGATTCATGGATCACCTGTTGGAAAAAAGGAATTGGAAAGGGCCAAGGCGCAGGTTCGGGCATCAGTCATCATGTCTCTTGAAAGCATGTCATCACGAATGCAGGCATTGGGTCGAGGGTTATTGGAGGAAGGTCGTGTTGAGACAGTCCAAGAGACAATCACCAAGATCGATGCAATCACCGAGGATCAATTATCTCGAATTGCTCAAACATACTGTGAAACTGATGGCTGGTCTTCGGTGTTAATACACTCGATACCGGCTAAACATTAAACGCAATGTGGTTCAATCCTTTTTCGTAATTTCAATGAGTTTATGAAACATATATCCCTCATATCATCCATTATCCTTCTTTTGCTGAGTTCATGTGCTCCTGAAGAAAATGTGGTCACTCCGAATCAGGATGTCTGGACTTTATTTACCATTCCCATAAATGAAAATGCGATTTATTCCGAAAAAGTATCGGGATCCACTTTATCCGATCGGAAGAAGATATTTGAATCCACATCAACGATTCGGAAAGTCTATGTATACAGAGATCAAATCTATGTGCTGAATCCGGAATTGTATTCCATAACAATACTGAACAGATCAAATTATGCAGTGGTGAATGCGATTGATTTCTCCCAGCAACAAAAAAAACCGATCTCCATGGCCTTTGGAAATGCAACCACCGCATATGTGATTTTTGAAAAAGACAGCATTGTGATGTTATATGATATTTTGAACAAGAAGACGGCAAGTATTATCAAAGTGGGTAAGAATACGGTTGACATCATGACCGGAAATGGTGATAGGCAAAATCAGTTATTCGTGGCAAATATGGAGTCCAACACCATCTCTCACATAGATACGAGAACAAACAGAGTTGAAAAAGAGTATGCTGTATTAACTGCCCCAAAATTTTTATCCAATGATCCAACAGGCGCAAAACTTGTTTTTGTATCGGAGGGAGCCGGAAAATCTTCAATTGGTGGGGACCGTGGTACATCAGGAATAGGATTCATTGACATCGACAAGAAAATCATGCTTGCGCAGATGACCATCAGCACGCGTGATGCTGATAGTGCAGAAGCCATTCCTGCAGGTTTGGTGGTTTCGGCGAATGAATGGGCATTCATTCCATTTTCGAATGGACTTGTCCGAGTTGATACCCGTGAGTACAAGACATACACAACCATCTCCAGGAATATCTATTCAGGAATAATGTATAATGAAAGAAGGAAAGAAATTCTTGCGTTGAAGGGGAATGAAGTTCATGTGCTAAATGACAATTCGGGTTTGGTGCAGCGCGTATTGCAATACAATCAACCTTTGCAATTCATCTTTCCACAATGATATACTGAGAATGAAAAAGATTGCTTCCATTCTTTTGCTTGGATTGACTTTTGCGTCGATGACCTATCTTGTGTCTAGGGGCATTGATGCATATAAGGAACAATCTTTATTGGAAGAGCATGCAACCGGAATGAAGTTGTATGAGCAAAGATGTGCCACATGTCATCAATCAAATGGAGAGGGAGTTCCGGGGCTACATCCTCCTTTGCAATCCAGTGATTTTCTCCAAGAGGATAAAAACCGCATCATCAATGTTCTTTTGCAGGGGATATCGGGTGAACTTGTTGTTAATGGTATAACATATAGGGGAGTAATGCATCCCGTTCCGGGATCGGACAGAGAGATTGCGGATATTTTAAACTATGTGTCTGCTCGTTTTGGGGATGTGAAACAGACATTCAGAGTTGAAGAAGTTGCGCTTCTCCGTGAACTACATTCAAGTCATTCATCGAATTAATCATTTTTTGTTGTTTTGTTTTTTGGTTCTGATCAATTCAAGGTCTTTGCCATGTCTTTGTTGCACCCGAATATTGAGCATTGAAGCCAAAGTAGGCATGATATCGGCAGGATCTGTTTTTCCGGATATTTGTCCTGCGGGGACATTGCCCCCAAAAAACATCAGCGGAACATATCGATCATAATCATAAGGTGTTCCATGAGTTGCCGGTTTCGGACCAAACACCCAATATGGTTTAACCATTAACATTATCTCTCCTGTTCTATCCGGATGGACATCATTGCGATACATTTCGAGAAGTTCTTTGTCCCAACCCGGCGGTATTCTACCTTGCTGAATCATTGCGGTTGGAACGGCATGGGCCATCCCATTGATGGAGGACAAGATAGCGCAGAGCGTGTCGATGATCATTGATTTTTCATATCCACTTTTCTTGACCATTGTATCATTGATGAACAAAGTCGGTGGTTCAAATTGCTTGATCCATCTTCCATGATCCTGAAATCCGAATCTTTTGTTCATCTCTGATTCCAAGCGTTCAAGAAATTCCTTCTCTTGAATTCTTCCGGCATCAACAGGTACTTTCCCGAATTTCGTGATATATTCAGGTATAGGGCCCACTCCATGATCTGAGGAGATGACCATTACATAATTCTTCCGACCAATGGTCGCATCAAGATGATCAATGAATGCACCGAGAATGGAATCTGCATGGACATACAATTCTTGAATTTCACGGCTGTCCGGACCGAAGAGATGTCCTGTAAGATCTGTTGTTGAAACACCGATGCTGACAATATCGGGTTGATTGTCCATACCAATCGATTCCTTTTTCATGGCATACTTAACTGCATCGAACAGATAGGATATGCCAAAAGGAGAACTCATCAAAGCTTCCGTATAATGGTCTTGTTCAGGTTTGCCAAGATCATGAGGAAATATACCATCTCCGCCTGGGAATTTTCCTTCAACTTCAATGGAATCCTCTTTTGCCAAAGAATCTGAAATAATTGCATTCCATGTTCTTCCTGCAAAAACAGTGAATGGAAGAGCATTGTTTAACTGTTCAATCCATGAAGTGGTTTTGTAATATGAGGAAGTCGTGAATTTCCGAGATTTCCAATCAAACCATATCACTCGGTTTGCCGTGTTTTTTCCTGCCATCAAGATTGCTGCTCTATCTTTTATGGCAATTGAAAGTCCTTTACTCTTTGGAAATTTCGAGCGAACTTCATCACCAAGGGTTGTTTGATTCAATAGCATGGGAGATCTCCCAATGGAAGAATTTCCATGAACAGGTGAGTTTTTGTCTTCAGTGCAATAACACATGCAACCCGATGGAGAATCAAAAAAGTCATTTGATACAATACCCGTCAATGAAGGGTATGCTCCCGTCAAAAGAACCGCATGCCCCGGGCATGTCATATTTGAAATATGATTGAAGTGGCATAGCGGAGAAGTGCTCCCTTCATTTGCAATGCGATTGAAACCCTTGCTACCCCAAAATCTTGAAAAAGATTCAGGATAGTCACCCCGCATCTGATCATAAGAAATCACAATAATTGCTTTGGGTGGTTTCGTGATCCCCATTTTGAGGGCCATGCAAGCTGTATTTGCGATGCAAAAGCAGAGAAAAACAAGCAAAAGTGAATAAATGCGCATTGGGGAAACTTGGAGTCTTGAGGAAATTTCTGTTGCAAAAATGCGAAAAATGTTCCAATTTTGCCTTCCCAAACCAAGCGTTTGTCAATACCGGAGGAATCGCATAATGGTATTGCAGCAGTCTTGAAAACTGCCGGGCTTCCGCCTGTGGGGGTTCGAGTCCCTCTTCCTCCGCAACCATGTTCAAACAGGTTCATTCAACCGATAATTACATCAAGTAGTTATCGGTTTTTTTGTTGGGGTTGGCACAACTATTAATATATTACGAGTGAAATAGTTGGTAGAATCGCAATAGTTGTGCTGGATTATTCCCATACCCAATATGGTTTAACCATTAACATTATCTCTCCTGTTCTATCCGGATGGACATCATTGCGATACATTTCGAGAAGTTCTTTGTCCCAACCCGGCGGTATTC